>NZ_AKJI01000112.1:0-7969 GCF_000282415.1 Pseudomonas sp. GM60 | reverse complement strand
GCAAAGCCTTTTGGTTCCTTTTCGGCGTTTGGAAAAGGGACTCGCCGTAAGGGCGAAACCACAAGCGGCCGTTACCGAAGAAACGGATATGTACACCATCCCCCTACCCCCCCAACACATTCACCAACGTCGCCTGATTCTGCCACTGCGCCGTCTTGACCTGGGACAACGCATTCTGCGCCGCCAACTGCACCCGCTGCGCCTGCAGCACATCCAGAAACGGCGTCTCCCCCGCCTGCCACGCCCGTTGAATCTGCACGGCAGCCGAACTGGCCTGACTCGCCGCACTGGCCAGAAACGTCTGGCGCTCGGCATTACGTTGCGCAGCAGCCAGTGCCGACTCCACCTCGGACACCGCCACCAGCACAGTGCGCCGATAACTCAACAACGCCTGCCGCGCTTCCGCGTCCCGCAAATCAACCACATTACGTCGACGGCCACCATCGAGCACCGGCACGCTGGCATTCAAACCCGCGAGCCAGAACGTCGAACTGGCCAGGTTCGCCGCGCTCACACCATCAATCAAAGACCCCAGTGCAGCTGACAGACTCAAGCGCGGCAACAGATCCGCCTTGGCCACGCCGACCCGCGCATAGGCCGCGATCAAGCGAGCTTCCGCAGCACGGATATCAGGCCGGCGGCGCAACAGATCCGCCGGGGTTCCGGCCTCCAGCAACGACACCGTGGAAACCTGCACCGGACTGTCCCTGAACTGCTGATACAAACCCTCGGTCGGCTGGGCCAGCAGCACCGACAACCGATGCAGCGAACGCTGCCAGTTCAATTGCAGCGCCGGCACCTGAGCAGCGGTAGAGTCCGACTGCGAACGTGCACGCAACACATCCGCCTCCGGCGTGTCCCCGGCCGCATACAACTGCTCGGTCAGTTGCAAGGTCTGCGCCTGACTGGCAGCACTTTGCTTGACGATCGCCAGGCGTTCCTCCAGGCCGCGCGCCTCGGCATAGGCCTGGACCACCTCAGTGATCAACGCTACCCGCACACCCCGCGCCTCTTCCTCGGTCGCGTTGAGGTCCGCGTCGGCAGCCCGCACGCCTTCGCGGATGCGTCCGAACATATCGATTTCCCAGGCAGCACTCAACCCGACCGAGGTCGGCTCGGTGATCAGCGAATCCGTGAAACCGGCCTGATCGGCCGAGATCCGCTGACGCGCCGCGCTTGCCCCGAGATCGACCTGTGGGCTGCCCGACGCCGCGCTGATGTTGCGCAGCGCGCGCCCGGCATCGATACGCGCCAGGGCAATCTGCAGGTCAAGGTTTTGTCCCAGGGCGCGCTCGACCAGACGGTCCAGCAGCGGGTCCTGATAACGCGTCCACCAGTTGTCGGTAACGCTCGCCGGACGCGCCGTTTGCGCGTTGACGAAACGCTCGACCGGCACGTCGGACGGCGGTGGCATTACCGGCGAAGCACAGGCGCTCAACAGCGCCGCTCCGAGCATCAGGCCTGGAGCACGAAGCAAGTTATTCATGGGCCACGCCCTGTTCAGAATGAATGGATTGAGCCTTGGCGCGACGCTCGCCACCCGCGAGGCGGCGGATCAGCACATAAAAGACCGGGGTGAACAACAGACCAAACAACGTGACGCCGATCATCCCGAAGAACACCGCCGAACCCACGGCCTGGCGCATTTCGGAACCCGCGCCTTCGGACATCACCAGCGGCAACACACCCAGCACGAAAGCCAGAGAGGTCATCAGGATCGGCCGCAAGCGCAGACGACACGCCTCAACCACGGCATCGACAATGCCCTGCCCTTCCTTCTCCTGCTGACGCGCCACTTCGACGATCAAAATCGCGTTCTTCGCCGCCAGTCCCACCAGCACGATGAAACCGATCTGGGTCAGGATGTTGATGTCGAGCCCCATCAGCCGTACGCCTCCGGCAGCTGCCAGCAAGCACATCGGCACGATCAACAGGATCGCCAGCGGCAGGCTCCAGCTGCCGTACTGCGCCGCCAGCACCAGGTAGACGAAAATCACGCACAGCGGGAACACCAACAACCCCATGTTGCCGGCCGTGGTCTGCTGGTAGCTGAGGTCGGTCCACTGATAAGTGATACCCGCCGGCAGCGTCTCTTGAGCCAGGCGCTCCATAGTCTTGATCCCGAACTCGGAGCCCAGCCCCGGCAACGTATCACCGTTGATTTCCGCGGTCGGGAACAGGTTGTAGCGCGGGAATCGCTCCACACCCAGCGCTTCATGCAGACGTGTCACGCTGGCAATCGGCACCATCTGACCGGCATCGTTACGCACCTTGACCCGTGCCAGATCCTCCGGCGTGACGCGGTACGGCAGGTCAGCCTGCGCCGTTACGCGATAAGTCCGCCCGACGAGGTTGAAGTCGTTGATGTACGACGAACCAAAGTAGGTTTCGATGGCCTGGTTGATCTGGCTGCTCGGTACGCCGAGCATTTCTGCCCGTTCACGGTCCAGTTCAACGAACACCTGCGGCGTGCGGGCCGAGAACGGCGAGTACACGCCGGTCATGCCTTGGGTGGCGTTGGCGGCAGCAATCAGGTTATCGGTCGCTTTGGCCAGGGCTTCGGTGCCCAGCCCGGCAGTGTCCTGCAAACGCATGGAGAAACCACCGGTGCTGCCCAAGCCTTGAACCGGCGGTGGCGTGGCAACAATCACCGTCGCACCGCTGACCACTTTCAAACGCTCACGCAAGTCTTCGGCAATCCTGTCCGAGGTAAGCCCATGGACCTTGCGCTCGGACCACGGCTGGAACACCGGCGCCAGACCGGCCGAGTTCGAGGAACTGGTGCCGGTCACCATCGAAAACCCGGAGAACGTCGGTACGCGATCCACTCCCGGCACCTGCAGGGCAATTGCCTCGATCTGCTGCGAGATTTGGTTGGTGCGCTCCAGCGATGCACCATCGGGCAGTTGCACGATGACCACCAGGTAGCCGCGATCCTGAACCGGGATGAAACCCTTGGGCGTCGACACCAACAGGTATGCGGTCGCGGCGATCAGCACCGCGTAGATCGCCAGCATCAACGGTGTTCTGGCCACCAGGCCGCGTACGCTGCCGGCATAACTCGAAGAGAGTTTCAGGAAGCCACGGTTGAAGCCATCGGCCGACCGTTTGAGCACGCCTGTTTTTGCGGCGTGATGCGCTTGTGGTTCATGCCGGCGCAGGATCATCGCCGCCAGGGCGGGAGACAACGTGACCGAGTTGAACAGCGAGATCGCGGTGGCCACCGCAATCGTGATCCCGAACTGGCGGAAGAACTCACCCGAGATCCCCGGAATGAACGCGGTCGGAATGAACACCGCACACAACACCAGGGTAATGGCGATCAACGCACCGCCGATTTCCTGCATGGTGACGATGGTCGCTTCCAGCGGACTCTTGCCATCGGCCAGATGCCGCTCGACGTTTTCCACCACCACGATGGCGTTGTCGACCACGATGCCCACGGCCAACACCAGCCCGAAGAGGGTCAGGTTGTTGATCGAATAACCGAGCATTGCCATGACCGCGAAGGTGCCCACCAGCGACACCGGAATGGCCAGGATCGGAATGATCGACGGCCGCCAGCCTTGCAGGAAAACCATGATCACCAGCACCACGAGGATGACCGCCTCGTAAATGGTCTTGCCCAGCTCGCCGATGCTGTCGGCAATGAACGCCGTCGGGTTGTAACCGATGCTGTATTCGATGCCCTCCGGGAAGTCCTTGCCGATTTTCTCCATCGTCTCTTCGACCACTTTCATCGTCGCCAGGGCGTTGGCGCCCGGACGTTGCAGCACTTGCAGGCCGATGGCCGGGTTGCGCAAGTAATAGGTGTTGTTGACGTACGCCAGCCCGGCGATTTCCGTGCGCGCCACATCCTTGAGCCGCACCAGACGCCCGGCAGTTCCGGACTTGAGAACGATGTTGTCGAAGTCGGCCGGCTCTTTCAGGCGCCCCTCGAAGATCAGGTTCGGCTGAAACGCCTGGGACGCCACTGGCGGCTGGGCGATCACCCCACCGGCCATCTGGGTGTTTTGCGAACGCACGGCCGCGATGATGTCGGCAGGTGTCAGGTTGAACGCCGCCACACGCTCCGGATCGAGCCAGATGCGCATCGAGTATTCGCGTGCGCCGAGCGGGTTGATGTCGCCGACACCGTCGATACGCTTGAGCACATCGGCGACGTTGCGGATCGCGAAGTTGGAGACGTACAGCTGATCGTAAGTACCCTTGGGCGAGGAGATGAAAATCGTCGACAACTGCGTCGGCGACGATTTGCGCACCGTCACGCCACTGCGCTGCACCGGCTCCGGCAAGCGCGGCGTGGCCAGCGCCACACGGTTCTGCACCAGCACCTGGGCCTTGTCGACATCGGTGCCGCTCTTGAAGGTCACGGTCAGGTTGAGGCTGCCATCGGAGGTCGCCTGGCTGTACATGTAGAGCATGTCTTCAACGCCGTTGACCTCCTGCTCAATCGGGATTGCCAGGGTCTCGGCGACCGTTTGCGCCGAGGCACCGGGATAGGTCGCGGTGACCACCACGGTGGGCGGCGCGATGTCCGGGTACTCGGAAGTCGGCAAGACCAGATAGGCCAGGCCACCGATAATCATCAGGACGATCGACAGCACAATCGCCAATACCGGCTGTTCGATGGATGTACGGCCCAGGCTCATAACGGCGCCTCCTCGTTGCCCGTGGTTTTCGCGGCCTGGGCCAGCGAGCGATCCTCGGCCATGGCCGTATCACCGGCCCGCACGCGTTGCAGGCCATCGACAATCACCCGGTCCTGCGCCTGCAATCCGCTGGCGATTTCGCGCAAACCGTCATGCAGTTTGCCGAGCGTCACCGGGCGCACTTCGACCTTGTTCTGCGCATTCAGCACGTAGACGACTTTGCGGGTCGCATCGACGCTGATCGCAGTGTCCGGCAGAAGGAGCGCCGGGTACGGTGCCTGACTGGAGAACTGCACCCGGCCAAATTGCCCGGGGCTCAGTTGCAGGTTCTGATTGCTGACCCTGGCTCGCTGCCGCAAGGTCCCGGTCGATGGATCGAGGCGGTTGTCGATGAAGTCCATGCGTCCGGTCATGCTCGGCTCGGCTTCGCCGGGCAAGGCAATGCGCACCTGACTCTGTTTACCGGCGGCGTTCGCCTGGCGACGGTATTTGAGGTAGCTCTGTTCATCGATATCAAAGTAGATATCAATCGGGTCAATCGAGACGATGGTGGTCAGCAACGTGGCGCTGCTGTTGCCGCCATTGACCAGGTTGCCTTCACTGATCAGCTTGCGGCTGATCCGCCCGCTCATGGGCGCGGTGATGCGGGTGAATTCCAGGTCCAGCTTCGCTGCGCTCAACGCGCCTTCGGCACTGAGGACTTCGGCCTGTGCCGCCTGACGCGCTTGCAAGCGCTGGTCGTAGAGGCTGCGGGCGATGGTTTTGGACTCGATCAAGACGTTGGCGCGGGCGAACTCCTGCTCGGCGAGGGCCAGTTGCGAGCGTACCTGCGCCAGCTTGCCTTGCGCCTGGATCACGGCGGCCTGGAACGAGCGCGAGTCAATCACGAACAACAAATCGCCCTTCTTGACGATGGCCCCATCCTGAAACGCGACTTTCTCCAGATAGCCGCTGACCCGCGAACGAACTTCCACCGAATCGGTGGCCTCGAAGCGCCCGGTAAAACTGTCCCAGTCGGTGATCACCGACTTGGCCGGCTGACTGACCGTAACGCTCGGTGCCGCCGGCGCGCTGCTGGCCTTTTCCGGACCGCATCCGCTCAAGGCAGCCACCAGCGCAAGGCTGATCGCGGACAACGCCGCGCCTTTTATTACCTTTGATTTGACTGGGGATGCTGCCGGTTTCCCCGTGGTGTGCAAGTTCACTTTTGTGCTCTCCGAAGTGGGTAAAACTAAAACATCAGTTCATTTATCCAGAACTGGTTTAATCAACTTCCGACAGCGCGCTCATCCAGTGTTTTATTGCGTTCGACAAAAGCACCCGACTCTTCTGCATGAACTGCGAAAGATCCAGAAAGAGCAGCCACGGTGGCAAACAAGGCAACGATTTTTTTGAAATAAGTCATGATGGAAAATCTCGGTAGTGATCAGGATGGAAAGGATTTTCCAGCACCACCCACCGAAGATAAACCGCAGGAATACGAAAACAATATTGACTAAAAGACACGAACGAACGCTCTAACACGAGGATCACACAAGCACCATCGCACCGATCCGACACCACGGGACAATGACTTGTGAAGCGCATTCACTGATGATTGGGCGATTGCCAATTATTGAGACAGGATTAATAACAAGAAGATTAAAAGCAGGCAGGGGTAATTAACTTTCAATAAATAAGGAGATGACCTGGCGGCCATCCCCCCGAAACTATCAGCGATTAATTCCTCCCAGACATAGGTATTTGATCTCAAGATAATCCTCGATGCCGTACTTGGAACCCTCACGGCCAAGTCCCGACGATTTGACGCCACCGAACGGCGCCACTTCCGTAGAAATCAACCCTTCGTTGATCCCGACAATGCCGCACTCCAGCGCCTCAGCCACGCGCATGATCCGGCCGATATCGCGGCTGTAGAAATACGCGGCCAAACCAAACTCGGTGTCGTTGGCCATTTCGATGGCTTGCGCCTCGGTGCTGAAACGGAACAACGGCGCCACCGGGCCGAAGGTTTCCTCACGAAACACCTTCGATTCGCGCGGCACATTCACCAGGATCGTCGGCCGGTAGAAACTGCCCCCCAGCGGATGACGCTCGCCACCGGTCAACACCGACGCGCCGCGCTCGACGGCATCGGCGACGTGCTCCTCGGCCTTGCGCACCGCGTTGTCGTCGATCAACGGACCGATCGTCACGCCGTCTTCAAAGCCGTCGCCAATTTTGAGCGCTTCGACGGCAGTTTTCAGCTTGGCCGCAAACGCCTCATAGATGCCGTCCTGCACCAACAAGCGATTGGCGCAGACGCAGGTCTGCCCGGCGTTGCGGTACTTGGACGCCAGCGCCCCCTGCACTGCCGCATCGAGATCGGCGTCGTCGAACACGATGAAGGGCGCGTTGCCACCGAGTTCCATGCTGGTCTTTTTGATCGTGGGTGCGCATTGGGCCAAGAGTGTTGCGCCGACCTCGGTGCTGCCGGTAAACGACAGTTTGCGCACATCCGGGTTGGAGGTCAGCTCGCCACCGATTTCACTGCCCGGTCCGGTGATCACGTTGCACACGCCGGCAGGCAGGCCGGCACGTTCGGCCAGCACGGCAATCGCGATCGCCGAAAACGGCGTCTGGCTGGCCGGGCGCAACACACCGGTGCACCCCGCCGCCCAGCCTGGCCCTGCCTTGCGGGTGATCATCGCAGACGGGAAATTCCACGGGGTAATCGCGGCAAACACGCCGATGGGTTCTTTCTGCACGATGATGCGGCTGTTCGGCGAGTGCGAAGCGATGGTGTCGCCGTAAACACGCTTGCCCTCCTCCGCGAACCACTCGATGAACGACGCGGCGTAGGTGATCTCGCCGCGACTCTCGGCCAACGGTTTGCCTTGTTCCGCGGTCATGATCCGCGCGAGGTCTTCGCGGTGGGTGATCATCAATTCGAACAAGTGCCGCAGCTTTGCCGCACGCTCCTTGGCGGTGAGCGCACGCCACGCCGGTTGTGCGCGCCTGGCGGCGGCAATGGCTCGCGCGGTTTCGCTCGCCCCCAGTGAAGGCACGCGCCCCAGTACATTGCCGGTGGCCGGGTTGATGACGTTGATGCTGCGACCTTCACCAATCGCCAGCCATTGACCATCGATGTAGTTGGCCTCGCGAAACAGCGAGGGATCGTCGAGCGTCGACAGGAAGTTTGAATCGGCCATGCTGCTGTCACTCCTCAAAATTCAATCACCTGACGGACCGCACTGCCATCGTGCAGGCGGTCGAAACCTTCGTTGATGTCGTCCAGTTTCAGCCGGCCGCTGAGCAGCCGATCCACCGGCAGGGGG
>NZ_AKJI01000111.1:0-70976 GCF_000282415.1 Pseudomonas sp. GM60 | reverse complement strand
GGACTCACAGGCGCCGCGTTTACCCTGTAGAAACGCTTAATCGTTAACGACCATCGCCAGCAAGCCGGCTCCTACAGGGTTTGGGTGGGGCTGGTTCTTGTGTGCGCCACTGCACTGTAGGAGCCGGCTTGCTGGCGATCCAGGCAACCCGGTGCATCGACGGACGCCGTCATATCTGCGCCAGCAACCAGGTACGGAACGCGATCAGCGACGGCAGCCTTTCGTTGCGCGGTGGATAGGTCAGGTAGTAACTGCGCTGGCTGGCGAAGGGGTGGTCCAGGCTGATCAACTCGGCGTTGGCCAGTTCGTCGGTCACCAGGATGCGCGGCACCAGACCGATACCGATGCCCGCTCTCACGGCCTGGATCAAGTGTGAAGTGAGTTCGAAACTTGGCCCCAGCCGCATCATTCGATGGGGCAGGCCGTGGTGGCTGAACCACTCGCCCCAGACGTTGGCGTTGTTCGCGACGTTGAGCAGCGTCTGCCCGCCAATGCGTTCCGGGGTCCAGGCGTCATGGGCCTCGGCCGCTTCTGGAGAAATGATCACCATCAACTCTTCCGTGTGCAGGCGATGGCTGATCAGGCCTGGCGAGTCGGCCGTGCCGACGACGATCGCGGCATCGATGCCACTGGTTTCGAAGTCGATGGCTTCGATCCGGGAGTTGATGTGCACCAGCATGCCGGGATGGGTTTTGTAGAAATCATGAAGACGCGGCAACAACCACTTCGAACCGAACGTGGGCAATGTGGCCAGGCGCAAGGTGCCGCTGCCTGACTGATAAGCCAGCGCCTGCAATGTGGCGCTGCGGATGCGCCCGAGCGCGTCGCTCATTTCCCGCTGGTAAAGCCGACCGACGTCGGTCAATTGCACCTGCCGACCTTCGCGACGAAACAGCGTCAGGCCCAGTTGCTGCTCCAGCGCCTGGACTTGCCGGCTGACGGCGCTCTGGGTCAGTGACAGCTCCAGCGCGGCGCGGGTATAGCTTTCATGCCGGGCGGCGGCTTCAAAAGCCAGCAGCAAGGACATGGATGGGGTGAGATGGCGGTAATTCATTCGTAAAAGTCATCGATAGCGGCAGGATTATCCGTTTGTTCGGCGTCGGAACCTGCAGGATCATTGGCTCGGCCGACGACCTGAGGCTGACCTATTAATGCTCAGGCGACAAGTATTTTGATTTCCGTGATTAGACCTACAAGAGATTTTCCAGCGATGATCGCCCAGTTGCCTACCGCTGCACCCGCCGCACAGTACCCGGAATTCCTCCAGGCCTTGCGTGCCGCCGGTTTCCGCGGTCAGCTCAGTGCCGACTACGCCACCCGCACCGTGCTGGCGACCGACAACTCGATTTACCAGCGTCTCCCGCAAGCGGCGGTGTTCCCACTGGATGCAGACGACATCGTGCGCATCGCAACGTTGATGGCCGAACCGCGCTTTCGCCAGATCAAGCTGACCCCGCGTGGCGGCGGCACCGGCACCAACGGCCAGTCGTTGACCGACGGCATCGTGGTTGACCTGTCGCGACACATGAACACCATCCTCGAAATCAACGTCGCCGAACGTTGGGTGCGGGTGCAGGCCGGCGTGGTCAAAGACCAGCTCAATGCCGCGCTCAAACCTCATGGATTGTTTTTCGCCCCGGAGCTGTCGACGTCCAACCGGGCCACCGTTGGCGGCATGATCAACACGGACGCCAGCGGCCAGGGCAGTTGCACCTACGGCAAGACCCGCGATCATGTGCTGGAACTGGACAGCGTACTGCTCGGCGGTGAGCGCCTGCACAGCCAGCCGCTGTCCGACACACAGCTGGAAGCTGCATGTGCGCAACCCGGCCGTATCGGCGAGGTGTACCGCACCGCGCGGCAGATCCAGGAAACCCAGGCCGAGCTGATCGAGGCGGTGTTCCCCAAACTCAATCGCTGCCTGACCGGTTACGACCTGGCGCACCTGCGCGACGAGCAAGGGCGTTTCAACCTTAATAGCGTGCTGTGCGGTGCGGAAGGTTCGTTGAGTTACCTCGTCGAAGCCAAGCTCAACGTGCTGCCGATTCCCAAGTATTCGGTGCTGCTGAACGTGCGCTACAGCAGCTTCATGGATGCGCTGCGCGATGCCAATGCGTTGCTGGCGCACAAGCCGCTTTCCATCGAAACCGTGGACTCCAAAGTGTTGCTGCTGGCGATGAAAGACATCGTCTGGCACAGCGTCGCCGAGTATTTTCCGACGGATGCCGAGCGCCCGACGCTGGGTATCAACCTGGTTGAATTCAGCGGCGAAGACCTGTCGGAGGTGAACGCTCGCGTGGCGTCGTTCGTGACGCATTTGCAGGCCGATACGACGATCGAACGGCTGGGCCACACGCTGGCCGAAGGTGCTGAAGCGGTGACCCGTGTCTACACCATGCGTAAGCGCTCCGTCGGGTTATTGGGCAACGTCGAAGGCGAGGTCCGCCCACAGCCGTTTGTTGAAGACACCGCCGTCCCGCCTGAGAAATTGGCCGACTACATCACCGAGTTCCGCGCATTGCTCGACAGCCATGGCCTGGCCTACGGCATGTTCGGTCACGTCGATGCCGGCGTGTTGCATGTGCGTCCAGCGCTGGACATGAAAGACCCAAAGCAGGCCGCGCTGGTCAAGCCGATTTCTGATGCCGTGGCCGAGCTGACCCGGCGTTATGGGGGGCTGTTGTGGGGCGAGCATGGCAAGGGTTTGCGCTCGGAATATGTCCCCGATTTTTTTGGCGAACTGTACCCGGCGCTGCAATCGCTCAAGGGCGCGTTTGACCCGCACAATCAGCTCAATCCCGGCAAGATCTGCACCCCGCCGGATGCGGCCCAAGGCTTGCTCAAGGTTAACGAGGTGACACTGCGCGGTGATCTGGATCGGCAAATCGACGAGCGTGTGTGGCAAAGCTTCGGCAGCGCCGTGCACTGCAACGGCAACGGCGCTTGCTACAACTATGACCCCAACGATGCGATGTGCCCCTCGTGGAAAGCCACCCGGGAGCGCCAGCATTCGCCGAAGGGCAGGGCGTCTTTGATTCGCGAGTGGTTGCGCCTGCAAGGGGCGGCCAATATTGATGTGTTGCAAGCGGCCCGGGGCAAGTTGACGTGGTTGAGCGGGTTGCCTGCGCGGCTGCGCAACAACCTGGCGCGCTCGCGCGGCGAGGCGGATTTCTCCCATGAGGTGTACGACGCCATGGCCGGCTGCCTGGCCTGTAAATCCTGCGCGGGACAATGCCCGGTCAAGGTCAATGTCCCGGAATTCCGCTCACGTTTTCTCGAGCTGTATCACGGTCGCTATCAACGCCCGATGCGCGATTATCTGATCGGTTCGCTGGAGTTCACCATTCCCTACATGGCGTACGCGCCGGGCCTGTACAACGCGGTGATGGGGTCGAAATGGGTGAGTCGTTTGCTGGAGCGACACGTCGGCATGCTCGACAGTCCGCTGATCCACCGCTTCGACCTGCAGAACACGTTGACCCGCTGCAAAGTCGCTGTCGCCAGCGTGCCCGCCCTGCGCGAACTGACTGCCGCACAACGTGAGCGAAGCGTGGTGTTGGTGCAGGACGCCTTCACCCGCTACTTTGAAACACCGCTGCTGGCGAGCTATATCCAGTTGGCGCATCAGTTGGGCTACCGCGTGTTTCTGGCGCCCTACAGTGCCAACGGCAAGCCTTTGCACGTGCAGGGTTTCCTCGGTGCATTCGCCAAAGCGGCGATCCGCAACGCCAATCAGCTCAAGGCCCTGGCCGACTGTGGCGTGCCGTTGGTTGGCCTCGACCCGGCGATGACGCTGGTTTATCGCCAGGAATATCAAAAAGTGCCGGGCCTCGACGGCTGCCCGAAAGTCTTGCTGCCCCAGGAATGGCTGGTTGATGTGTTGCCTGAAAGGTCCCGTCACGCTGATAAGACGTTCCGTTTGATGGCGCACTGCACCGAGAAGACCAACGTCCCGGCCAGCACCTCGCAATGGGAAACCGTGTTTGCCAGGCTTGGGCTGAAGCTGGTGACCGAGGCAACCGGCTGTTGCGGCATGTCGGGCACCTACGGCCATGAAGCGCGTAACCAGGAGACCTCGCGGACTATCTTCGAGCAGTCATGGGCGGGCAAGCTGGACAAGGCGGGTGAAGCGCTGGCGACGGGGTATTCGTGCCGCAGCCAGGTCAAGCGCCTGGCCAGCAAGCAACTGCGTCACCCGCTGGAGGTGGTGTTGGAGCATGTGTGCGTTGAGTGAAGGGGGATTGCTTCGTCCGTTGGATGGCCGGGTTACCGCTCACGTCCTCGAGTCTCGGCCAGAATGCGAGCAGCATCCCGCGCCGGCGGCAATCCGAATACGCGGGCGTAATCACGGCTGAATTGAGTGGCGCTTTCGTAGCCGACATCGAATGCCGCACTCGTGACGCTCTTCGCACTGGACACCAGCAGCGTGCGTGCCTGAAGCAATCGCACTCGCTTTTGGTACTGCAAGGGGCTCAGCGTCGTCACCGCCTTGAAGTGACGGTGAAAGGCAGACACGCTCATCGCCGCCTTCTGCGCCAGCGCCTCCACTCGAATGGGTTCGGCGAAGTACTGCCGAATCCACTGGATGGCCAGGCTGACCCGTGCCATGGCGGTATCCGGTGCCGCAATTTCACGCAGCATCCAGCCATGAGGACCTTGCAGCACGCGGTACAGGATCTCCCGTTCGTAAACGGGAGCGAGCGCTGCAATCTCCTCGGGGCTTTCCATCAGTCGCAGCATGCGAACCCATGCATCCATCAGTTGCGGAGTGACGGCGGCCACTGAAAATCCCGGGTCGTTCTCGTAACGTCCAACGGGTTTTGGCAGGTCGGCCAGCAGCGTCGAGAGCACCATCGGGTCAAGTGTCAGGCTGACCGCAAGATAGGGCTCACCCGAGACCGCCGGGTGCACGCTTCCCACCGCAGGCAATTCGATGGACATCACAAAATACGTCGCCGGGTCGTAGTGCAGCGTGTGATCGCCGACGGTCATCGATTTGCTGCCCTGGAGGATCAGGTTGATCATCGGATCGTAGACGGCAGCGAGCATGTGTTCGGGAATTTCGCCCTGGACCATGGCCACGCGCGGGATACCCGTTTCAGTGCGACGGTTCTCGGCCTTTGACGCCAACGCCCGAAGTTCGATCAGTTGTGTGTTCATGGGCGCATGCTGATCTGTGGGGCACACGGGCGCAAGTAAAAAGCAGAAACAGGCAGGAATCGGGCAGGAACGGCTGCGTGCTCGACGTGGGCCATGGTTACTGTGGTCGCTCATCTCATCGACAGCGGAGCATCACATGGGCGTTATCGTCATCACCGGAGGCAGCCGTGGCATCGGCGCCAGTACCGCCGAACAGTGTGCGCGGCAGGGTATGGGCGTCATCCTCACCTATAAGACTAATGGGCAGGCCGCACAGTCTGTTGCAAGTCGCATCGAACTGGCGGGTGGCAAGGCGGTGGCGCTGGAACTGGATGTCGCCGATGTCAGTAGCTTTGGGATATTTCGTACGGCTGTCGTGCAGGCATTGCAGGCGACCTGGGGCGTGAGCACCCTGAGTGGTCTGGTCAACAACGCGGGCCACGGCTTGTTCAATCCGCTTGAGTCGGTCACTGAATCACAGTTCGACAGTTTGCTGAACGTCCACCTCAAGGGCCCGTTCTTCCTCACCCAAGCCTTGCTTTCATTGATGGAGGAGGGCGCCGGCATCGTCAATCTGACCAGTGCGACCACCCGCGTGGCGACGGCGGGCGTTGCACCTTACGCCGCCTTCAAGGGAGGGCTGGACGTGCTCACCCGGTACATGGCCAAGGAATTTGGCGCCCGCCGCATTCGGGCCAATGCCGTCTCGCCCGGTGCGATCCGAACCGAGTTGGGTGGCGGCTTGAATGACGAGTTCGAGGCGTTGCTGGCCTCGCAAACGGCGCTTGGCCGGGTGGGCGAACCGCAAGACGTGGCGCGGGTGATCGCCATGCTCCTGTCGGAGGAAGGGCGCTGGATCAATGCCCAGACTATCGAAGTCGCCGGCGGTTACATCATCTGAACAGGGGGACTGATACATGCTTGATCACATCTTCATTTCCGTCACTGATATCGAGCGCTCGATCCGGTTCTACGACGCCGCACTCACGCCGCTTGGTATTACTGCGCGGCTCGATTTCGACGGCAAGGACGGTCCGCCAGGCCATCCGGACCTCAAGGGTTTCGGCGCCAACGGACGGATGTTTTTCTGGTTGCGCGAGGGTGTTGTCGAAGGGCGGGCGGTGCACGTGGGGTTCGTGGCGAGCAGCAAAGCCGAGGTCGACGCAGCTTACGCCGCCGCCATGAAGCATGGCGCAATCGACAATGGCGCACCCGGCGCACGCCTGCATTACGACCCGAACTATTACGCGGCCAACGTCCTTGATCCGGACGGTTACAGCCTCGAATTTGTCTACAAGAACTGGCAGCACACTCAATGAAAAAATTAATGATCTACGGCGCGACCGGTTATACCGGACGCATGGCTGCCGAGCATGCCAAGGCGCTGGGGCTGGACGTTGTGATCGCTGGGCGAAATGCCGACAGGTTGATGCCGCTCGCTGCGCAACTGGACGTTACTTACCGGGTCTTTGCGCCCGACATGCTGACAGTGCAATCCCTGGAAGGTATTGGCGTGCTGCTGAATTTCGCCGGGCCTTTTGCACAGACAGCGGGGCCATTGATGCTGGCCTGTATCGAGGCAGGGGTCGACTATCTGGATATCACGGCCGAGATCAATGTCTATCGGCTGGCGGAACGGCTTGGCGCGCAAGCTGCCGAGGCGGACGTGATGCTGTTGCCCGGAGTGGGTTGGGACGTGGTGCCGACAGACTGCCTGGCGATGCATGTCGCTCGCCGTGTGCAGGGTCCGCAGTCACTGCGGGTGGCGCTTCAGGTCGCAGGCTCCATGTCACGCGGATCAGCCTTGAGTGTCAGCGAGATCATGGGCGCGGGCCTTTTGGCGCGTGTCGGCGGTGAACTGGTTTCGACCCCCGATGCACAACCGGAACACTTCGACTTCGGCGATGGCCCGGTGCTGTGTGCGCCGCTGTCGTTCGGCGATCTGGTTACCGGGTGGCACTCCACCGGCATCCCCGATATCGCCATGTTCGTGCACATCACGGGTGATGCTTTCCCCGAAGGCGATCTGTCTCAACTTCCCGACGGCCCGAGTGCACAGCAGCGTGAAGCTCATCGAGCCCGGGCAGTCGCCGAAGTCACCGGTGCGGATGGCAGCGTTGCACGTTCGGTCATAGAGACCGTCAACGGATACACCTACACGCCGTTGGCGGCGGTGGAGGCTGCGCGTCGGGTATTGAATAACGAACGGCGACCGGGCTTCGAAACGCCGGCACGACTGCTCGGGATGGGCTTCGCACAGACGATCGCCGGGACGACGATCAGTGATTGTTAGAATCGCGGTTCATTGCAACTCGATCTCACGTTCATCGAACGCTGTCTGCGCCTGCATGACCGCGTCCAGGTGATTGAACGTCCAGAGATACAACGCGCGGAACGGTTCTTCCAGCGTGCGCCCCAATGGCGTGATGCTGTATTCCACCGCGATCTGCGAGGACGGGATCACCCGCCGGGCAAGGATGCCGTTGCGCTCCAGGCGACGCAGGGTCTGGGTCAGCGCCTTTTGGGTAATGCCGTCCAGGCAGCGCTTGAGTTCATTGAAGCGCAGCGGCTTCTCGCACAGCGCGGCGAGTATCAGTACCGACCATTTATCAGCGATCTGATCCAGCAGGAATCGGCTGGAACAATCGACGCCGTTATTTCCGGAGTCGGGCTCGTCTTGAGCCCCCGTCCGATCGCCATTTTCGAGCATGGGGTTTCCTCCGATATACCTGATGACTTCAAAGTGCGTAATTGATATCTGGTATACGAAAGATACCATGCGAGCTCATTTCGAGGAGTCACCCATGTCATTCACAAACCCGACGGAAACCGCAGACAAACT
The DNA here is from genome assembly GCF_000282415.1 of Pseudomonas sp. GM60. Classification (NCBI taxonomy): domain Bacteria; kingdom Pseudomonadati; phylum Pseudomonadota; class Gammaproteobacteria; order Pseudomonadales; family Pseudomonadaceae; genus Pseudomonas; species Pseudomonas sp. GM60. Next base: position 62,995 of record NZ_AKJI01000111.1, on the reverse strand, counting down.
GGCTGTGGTCGAGACCCTTTACCGATTCGCCGCGGGCATCGACCTGCGTGACAGAGATTTGCTGGCGTCAGCTTTCGTCGAAGACGCGGTCTCCGACTTCCGGCCTGCCGCGGCAAAAGCCGGTTTCGATTATCCGGTGCTGGAAGGCCGGGAGTTGATCGTCGCAGCGCTGTCCGATTCGCTCGCCCAGATCGACACGACGCATTCGGTGAGCAATCCCCGGGTCAGTGTTGAAGGTGACAAGGCGCATCTGGAAGCGATCGTTGAAGCACAACACCTGCCTCAAAACGATCATTCGCGCCATTACCTGATGAAAAACCGCTACGACGCCGAACTGGTGCGGCGGGGTGCGGTTTGGCTTATTGAGCGTGTTACGGTCGACAATGTCTGGCGCACGGGTGATCCGGGTGTTCTCTCGGGCGTTTAGCATCGAAAGCGTTCCAAGCAGAGTCTTCATGACACATGTTTACCGGCGAAAAAAGCAATTGTGACGCGCTGTAGGTCAAATTAGAGGTGCCCAGACTTTCGCACGCGACTCTTGGCGTTTGCCTACAAACGTTCAGGAGTTACCTGCTATCCGGATCTTGATGGGCAGTGAATAGTAAGAGGACAGAGCGGGAGAATTGAGCGGTTGCAGGCGATGGATATTCACCCACGTTCAGCGGCTATCCGGATAGCTGCTCATAGGCTGCTCGCTAAAAAGTGAAAGGATGGATTCATGCTCCAAAACGACCGCGACAATCTGGAGCTCGATAAAATACAAGTCGAAATTCGAAAACTCCTGGTTGAGTCTCGTAAACTCAAGGCGGAAGAAACCAAGCTGAAGCAGGATGCCTTCTGGTACCCGTTTGCAGTGGGGGCAGGTATGGTGACCGCCATCGTAGCCGCTGCGGGCTTTTGGTTTAAGTTATAGGCGCCATACATCGCAAGCGCTTGAGCTTTGCGGTTGCGCAGTCCACATTGCTAACAAAGGTTTATGTTCAGATTTGATTTGTGCCGTCAAAGGAAATGCAGCATGCCAATACAACGTAGTAATCAAGACAGCATTGAGCAATTGCACCGTGAAGTAGCTGCTCTGGCTGAAGAAATGCGCAGCCCCACCCCGACCGCACTCCGTACTACGGTAGTCCCGTTTAGCATCGGCGCTGCGTTAGCTTTGACCACGTTTATCGCCGTCGCCCTGGTGGCGAAGCTGATCTGATCTGCCATCGCCCCTCTCTTTATTGCCCTCATTCGTCCTTCTGAGCAGCAGGCCAGGCACTGATCACCGATTGCAGAAACTGCCCGGACAACTCAGGGTTGTCCAGCGCCCTGGCAATCAGCATCGCCCCCGCAATCGATGACAGGATGCGCAGCGATTCCTGGTATTTCTCCTCGTGACTTTCCCCCTCGACCAGCGCCATCAGCGTGTCGATCAAACGCTCGACGCCTTTGGTGAAGGAGTTGCTGACGGTCCCGCCGGCGCGGGCAACGTCAGCGCCCAATGCCGGGATGGGGCAGCCCTCGGTCCAGTTATCCAGGTGCCCTTGCGTCAGGTAACCCTTGATGAGCTCGGGAATGGATTTGGCGTCCCGCCAGTCCTGGATATTGGACTCGAACGTGCGGGTGACGGCTTCTGAAGCCAACTGCTCCTTGCCGCCCGGAAACTGCCCGTAAAAGCCGCCATGGGTCAGGCCCACGGAACGGGACAGTTCACCAATGCCGATGCCGTCGATTCCCTTTTCCCGATACAGCCGGGACGCGGCCGTGAGGATCGCCTCTTTGTTCGCGGCGGCCTGGTCTTTCGTGACTTTCATGAGACTGCTCCTGTCGCCAGGTCGGCATCGCTTGGGAAAAGCTGTGCTGAGAGGCTGGTATTGATGATGCGCGTCATATAAAGTCGCTGCAATGGCTTTTCCGGTATCGACTCAAGTCTGGCGGATTCCCCGCCTGTGGCTCAAGTCAAAAATCTCTACGTGGACCTGCCCCATGAAACGTAATGATCTGCACAGTATCGATCTGAATCTGCTGGTGGTATTCGACACGCTGATTCAGGAACGAAACCTCACCCGCACCGCTGAGAAACTGTCGCTGGGCCAGCCCGCCATCAGCGCGGCGCTGGTGCGTTTGCGCAAGTTGTTCAACGACCCATTGTTTGAGCGCATCGGTCGCAGGATGGTGCCCACCCCACGGGCATTGAGTGCGGCGCAGACGCTGGGGCCAGCGCTGGATTGCGTGTGTTCGGCAATCGCTCACACGAGGGGTTAACCGGGTCGACCCCTTTTTTTGCTCTTAAACATGACGGCTATAATTAATGATGATAGCCAACTTCACTCCGTTCGATTCGTCGTGACCTCGCGCGAGGCCGAGAATCCGCAAAATCCCAAACCGTCTGGCGGACACAACCCATGGAACAGTCACTCAAACCTTTGCGTTATCCCCTGGCTGCGTTGGCGCTGCTGATGCTTACCGCGTGTGAACGCACACCCAGCGCCGCACAGGCTCCGGGGGCGCCGCACGTCACCGTCGCCAAAGTACTCGAACAGCCCATTACCGAGTGGGATGAAGTCACCGCTCGCCTGGAAGCACCGGAAACCGTAGAGGTTCGTCCACGGGTGTCGGGCCAGATCGAACGCGTGGCCTTTACCGATGGCGCGCTGGTGAAGAAGGGCGACTTGCTGTTCCAGATTGACCCACGGCCGTTCGAACATGAGGTGCATCGCATCGAGGCGCAGCTGCAACAGGCACGCGCCACCCTGGTCCGCACCGTCAACGAAGCGCAGCGCGGCCAGCGTCTATTGAGCAGCAACGCGATCTCCGCAGAGCTCGCCGACACCCGCACGACCACTGCGCAAGAAGCCAGGGCTGGTGTGGATGCCATTCAGGCGCAGCTGGATCTGGCGCGTTTGAACCTCAGCTTCACCCGCGTTACCGCGCCGATCACCGGCCGCGTCAGCCGTGCGGAAATCACCGCCGGTAACATCGTGACCGCCGACACAACAGCGCTGACCAGCGTGGTTTCCACGGACAAGGTCTACGCCTATTTCGATGCGGACGAGCGCATGTTCCTCAAGTACAGCCTGCTTTCCCGTCAGGGGCAGCGCGGTCAAGCCACGCCGGTGTACATGGGCCTGTCGAACGAGGAGGGCAACAGCCACCTTGGGCAGATGAACTTCGTCGACAACCAGGTCAATCCGAAAACCGGCACCATCCGTGGTCGTGCGGTGTTCGACAACGCAGACGGTCAGTACACCCCCGGCCTGTATGCCCGGTTGAAACTGGTGGGCAGTGCCGCCTATCCCGGCCTGTTGATCAAGGACGAAGCGGTGGGCACCGACCTCGGCAAAAAATTCGTGCTGGTGGTCGATCAGGACAACAAAGCCGTGTATCGCAGCGTCGATCTGGGGCCGAAACTGGAAGGCTTGCGCATCGTGCGCAGCGGCTTGCAGAAAGACGATCGCATCGTCATCAACGGCTTGCAGCGCGTGCGGCCCGGCGCCGTGATCGACCCGCAGGATGCGCCGATGGCCAGCCCGGAAACCGTCGCCACACTGGCTCGCCAACGTCAGGCCATCGAAGCCTCCAATCAGCCGGCGGCCGCTAAATCACCTGCCCTGGTGAAAGCGGATTCTGCCGCTGCACCTCGCGGATAAGGAGCACCGACATGAAGTTCTCCCAGTTCTTTATCACGCGGCCGATCTTCGCGGCGGTGCTGTCGCTGCTGATCCTGATCGCTGGCGCGATCTCGCTGTTCCAGTTGCCGATCAGTGAATATCCGGAAGTGGTTCCACCGACTGTCGTCGTTCACGCCAACTACCCGGGCGCCAACCCGAAAGTCATCGGCGAAACCGTGGCAGCCCCTTTGGAGCAAGCCATCACCGGCGTCGAGAACATGCTGTACATGTCCTCGCAATCCACGGCTGACGGCCGGCTCACCCTGACCGTGACCTTCGCGTTGGGCACCGACCTGGACAACGCCCAGGTCCAGGTCCAGAACCGCGTGACCCGTACCGAGCCCAAGCTGCCCGAGGAAGTGACGCGTATCGGTATCACCGTCGACAAGGCGTCCCCCGAGCTGACGTTGCTGGTGCACTTGGTGTCGCCGGACAAACGCTACGACATGCTTTACCTGTCCAACTACGCGATCCTCAACGTCAAGGACGAGCTGTCGCGCCTGGAGGGGATCGGCGATGTGAAGATGTTCGGCATCGGCGATTACTCGCTGCGTATCTGGCTCGATCCGGACAAAACCGCCTCGCGCAATCTGACTGCCACTGATGTGGTCACTGCGGTGCGTGAACAGAACCGTCAAGTCGCCGCCGGCCAACTGGGTTCGCCGCCTGCGCCGAATGCCACCAGCTTTCAGATGTCGATCAACTCCCAGGGGCGGTTGGTCAGCGAAGAAGAGTTTGAAAACGTGATCGTGCGCAGTGGCCCGAACGGCGAAATCACGCGCCTGAAGGACATTGCCCGGATCGAACTGGGTTCCAACCAGTACGCCTTGCGCGCCTTGCTCAACAACCAGGAAGCGGTGGCGATGCCGATCTTCCAGCGGCCAGGTTCCAACGCCATCGACGTCTCCGACCAGGTGCGGGCGAAGATGGCCGAACTGAAGAAAAATTTCCCGGAAGGCATGGATTACGAGATCGTCTACGACCCGACGATTTTCGTCCGCAGCTCGATTGAGGCGGTGGTACACACGCTGTTCGAAGCACTGATTCTCGTGGTGCTGGTCGTTATCCTGTTCCTGCAAACCTGGCGCGCTTCGATCATTCCTTTGGTGGCCGTGCCCGTGTCGCTGATCGGTACGTTTGCCGTGATGCATCTGCTCGGTTTTTCGCTCAACGCGCTGTCTCTGTTCGGCCTGGTACTCGCCATCGGGATCGTGGTCGACGATGCCATTGTTGTGGTGGAGAACGTCGAGCGAAACATTGAATCCGGACTGGAGCCGGTCGAGGCGACCAAGAAAGCCATGGGCGAAGTGACCGGGCCGATCATCGCCACGGCGCTGGTGCTGTGCGCGGTGTTCGTGCCAGCCGCGTTCATCTCCGGGCTGACAGGGCAGTTCTATAAGCAGTTCGCGTTGACCATCGCGATTTCCACGGTGATCTCGGCGTTCAACTCCCTGACCTTGTCACCGGCGTTGGCAGCGGTGTTGCTCAAGGCCCATGGCGCACCGAAAGACCGGTTCTCCAGAGTGCTGGATCGTTTGCTCGGTGGCTGGCTGTTCAAACCGTTCAACCGTTTCTTCGAAAAGGCCAGTCACGGCTATATGGTTGCCGTGGCCAAAGTCATTCGTGGCAGCAGCGTGGCGTTGTTGGTGTACGCCGGTCTGATCGCCATGACCTGGATGGGTTTCAGCACCACGCCGACCGGCTTCGTGCCGACCCAGGACAAAAAGTACCTAGTGACCTTCGCGCAACTGCCGGACGCCGCGAGTCTCGACCGCACCGAATCGGTGATCCGTCGCATGAGCACCATCGCCATGAACGAGCCGGGTTTCGACAGTGCCGTGGCATTCCCGGGTCTTTCAATCAACGGTTTCACCAACAGCCCGAACGCCGGTATTGCGTTCATCGGCTTGAGTTCGTTCGAAGAGCGTAAAGACCCGAGCCTGTCTGCCAAGGCGATTTCTGCCTCGCTCAACGGCAAGTTCGGCGGCATTCAGGACGCCTACATCGCCGTGTTCCCGCCACCTCCGGTACAAGGCCTGGGCACGATTGGCGGCTTCCGTCTGCAGATCGAAGACCGTGGCAACCTGGGCTACGACGAGCTGTACAAAGAGACGATGAACATCATCGCCAAGAGCCGTAGCACGCCGGAGCTGGCCAACCTGTTCACCAGCTACACCGTCAACGTGCCGCAGGTCGAAGCCGCCATTGACCGGGAAAAAGCCAAGACTCACGGGGTGAAGATCAACGATATTTTCGACACCTTGCAGGTCTACCTGGGCTCGCTGTACGCCAACGACTTCAACCGTTTTGGCCGGACCTATCAGGTCAACGTGCAGGCCGAGCAGCAGTTCCGCCAGGAGCCTGAACAGATCGGTCAGTTGAAGGTGCGCAATGATCGCGGCGAGATGATCCCGCTGGCCACGTTCGTCAAGGTCAGCCCGACGTCAGGCCCTGACCGGGTCTCGCACTACAACGGTTTCCTCACCGCCGAAATCAACGGCAGTGCAGCACCCGGCTACAGCTCCGGACAGGCGCAAGCCGCGATTGAAAAGTTGCTCAAGGAAGAATTGCCCAACGGCATGACGTACGAGTGGACCGACCTGACCTACCAACAAATCCTGTCGGGCAACACGGCGCTTCTGGTGTTCCCGCTCTGCGTGCTGTTGGCGTTCCTGGTGCTGGCGGCGCTGTATGAAAGCTGGAGCCTGCCATTGGCGGTGATTCTGATTGTGCCGATGACCCTGCTGTCGGCGATTGCCGGGGTGATCATTTCCAAGGGCGACAACAACATCTTCACCCAGATCGGCCTGATCGTACTGGTTGGCCTGGCCTGCAAAAACGCGATCCTGATCGTCGAGTTCGCCAAGGACAAACAGGACCAGGGCATGTCGCCGCTGGATGCAGTGCTGGACGCTTGCCGCATGCGTCTGCGGCCGATTCTGATGACGTCCTTCGCGTTCATCATGGGGGTGATTCCGCTGGTGACGTCCACGGGTGCCGGCTCGGAAATGCGTCGTGCGATGGGCGTCGCGGTGTTCTCCGGAATGCTCGGCGTGACCTTCTTCGGGTTGCTGCTGACGCCGGTGTTCTTCGTGCTGATTCGTCGCTACATCGAGCGCAAGAACGCGCGCAAGGTCACCAAGGTTCATCAGGCAAACGCACTCAATCAGGAGGCACACTCATGAACACCTTGAAGCTTTTTTTACCCAGCCTTCTGGTCGTCGCGCTCGGCGCCTGTACGGTAGACCCCGACTACAAAACGCCAGACACCGCGCCTGCCAACGTCGTGTCTGCCCAAGGCAGTGCCTACGATCAATCGCGTTTTGAAACGGTGTGGTGGCAACAGTTTGATGACCCCACGCTCAATCAGTTGGTGAGCAAATCCCTGGAGGGCAACCGCGACTTGCGCGTCGCGTTTGCCCGCTGGAAAGCGGCCCGGGCGATTCGTGATGATGTCAGCAATGACAATTTGCCGGTCGTCACCAGTCGTGTCAGCAGCCAGCAGGGCAAGTCGCAAGTGCCTGGCCTGACCGAAAGCCGCGTCAATATCGAGCGCTACGACCTGGGCCTCGACATGGCTTGGGAAGTCGATCTGTTCGGCCGGATCCAGCGTCAACTGGAATCCAGCAGCGCCCAGGAAGACGCTGCTGCCGCAGACTTGTACCAGCTTCGCGTGACAATGATCGCCGAGCTGGTGGATGCCTACGGCCAATTGCGCGGCGCGCAGTTGCGGGAAAAAATTGCCCTGGCCAACCTGAAGAATCAGCAGGATTCGCGCAGCGTGACGGTCAGCCTGCGCGATGCCGGCGTGGGCAATGAGCTCGACGTGGTGCGTGCCGACGCACGTTTGGCGGCTGTTGAGGCGACTGTTCCGCAACTGCAAGCGGAACAGGTGCGGCAGAAAAACCGCATCGCCACGCTGTTGGGGGAACGCCCGGATACGTTGAGCGTGTCGTTGAGCCCTGCGCAGTTGCCCGCCATCGCCAAAGCGTTGCCGATCGGTGATCCCGCCGAGCTGCTGCGCCGGCGTCCCGATGTGCTCGCCGCCGAGCGCAGGCTGGCGTCCTCCACGGCGGAAATCGGCGTGGCCACCGCCGACCTGTTCCCGAGAGTGAGCTTGAGCGGCTTCCTCGGTTTCACCGCTGGCCGTGGATCGCAGATTGGTTCCAGTGCCGCCAGAGCCTGGGGATTGGGACCGAGCATTACCTGGGCAGCTTTTGACCTGGGCAGTGTGCGAGCGCGCATCCGGGGCGCCGACGCGAATGCCGAAGGCGCCTTGGCCACCTACGAACAGCAAGTGCTGCTGGCGCTGGAAGAGTCGGAAAACGCCTTCAGCGACTACGGCAAACGCCAGCAGCGGCTGCTGTCGTTGATCCGGCAAAGCGAATCCAGCCGAGCTGCGGCAGACCTGGCGGCGATCCAGTACAAGGAAGGCACCGTGGATTATTTGGTGTTGCTGGATGCGCAGCGTGAACGCCTGAACGCCGAGGATGCGCAGGCGTTGGGTGAGATTGATCAGTACCGGGGCATCGTCGCGATCTACAAGGCGTTGGGAGGAGGGTGGGACAGTGGCGGCAAAAAAGTGGTAGCCACGAACTGATGCTGGCGTGAGATCTGTCGCCCTACGCTGACGGTGTGGGGCGGCCGGTCGGATATTTCGGATGTTTGGCTTGGGTCGAAAGCAGCTTCAATGAGCGACGGCTTTTGGGCGCGCCGCGAATCTCATTCCGTAATTTGCATTCCTCGACTGCATGGAAAATAGAAGTAGGGACAAGTCTGAACCATTTTCAGAGAAGCCTAAGCTAAAAATGTGCGGAGAGGATTTGCTGGCAGGGTGGAAGAATTTATATTTTTTTATTTTAATAGCTATCGCGTTTAGCTGTTTAACCTGAGGCTGTCTGCTCTAAGGCAGCCGATTTCCGGAGGACCCAGTCCGGGATCTTTACCATGATTCAGTAACCATTGGATTGTCCGTGGAAGTGAGTGAGTATGCTCCTTCAAGGAGGGTTCGATGCTGATTTTTTGAATTACAGTTTGCAATATATAACCCCTGCGCTACGCTTCAGGTGACTTATTAAAGTGATGGTTTTTTAACTAAGAAAGTTGGAAATTATTTATTAAGGTTTTTGGTGCAAAGTATTCTGGTAAGTAGATGAATGGCCTGCTGAGCGTCCATTGGTATTGGCTGGTAAGGGATTTATGAAGTTGTCGATGCCTATTAAGGTTGTTGCGCCGCCATTAGTATGTCTGTTTAAACGTGCGCGCCTGTACTAAAGGTATGACGAATAATTCCTTCTATAGTCAGCAGGTCATCGCAATATCCGTTCCAGGAAATACGACGGACCGTTTCCCGACAGTCTTCTACTGGAATTCGATACTTGACCAAGACACAAGGAGGGACACATGAGTACGCCAGACAAAGATGCTATCGAAATTGGGTCGCGGCAGGCGGAAGAAGCCTACGAGTACCGCAGTCAGCAGATTCATCCAATGGGACTAGCCCCTCCTGAAGCAGGGACTCTCCTGGCTGAGGGCGACTCTTGGTTTGATTATCCGTGGCACGATGTCCTATCGGAGCTCGAAGACCATCACGGCTTCGATGTCGATTCTGTCAGCCATCGAGGCGACCGGATTGAGGATATGGCCTACAACACGGGGCAGCTCGTTCCGTTAGTGCGCAAGTTGGAGAAAATGATTCGGTCCAACAAGACGCCGAAAGCCATCCTGATTTCGGGAGGCGGAAATGATGTGGCGGGGGAGTCTTTTGCAGCACTTTTGAATCATGCCAAAAGCGGGACTCCGGGTCTTAACCAACAGGTAGTGAGCGGTTTTTTGGATGTGCGAATTCGCTCAGCCTACATAACTATCCTCTCGGCTGTGACGGAAATAACCAAACGGCAGTTGGGATATCCCGTACCCATTCTTTTACATGGCTACGATTATGCCGTCGCAGACGGCAGGGGCTACTTAGGCGGTTGGGGACCGTTACCGGGACCATGGCTGGAACCTGGATTTCGGGAAAAAGGCTATGAGGATCCGTATCAGCGCCAGCAGATTGTGACTCAACTGATTGATCGGTTGAACGAAATGCTGGCGTCACTAGGTAATGTCAACGGGCTAGGGCATGTGCGCCATTTAGACTTGCGCGGCACACTGAAAAACGACAACACATACACAGATTGGTGGGATAACGAACTGCATCCCACGAAGCGTGGGTACCGAGCTATAGCTGCAAAATATGCAGAAGCACTAAGTTCGTTGCCGCAGATCTGAAATCAGCCCAGTAGAGCCACAGCGTGACTTGTTTTCCTGGCCCTCACAGAGGTCGCCATTCGCCTTGGCGATAGGCGACTTAAACCCGAGCAGGGCTGGTGAACATGCCGAGGGACGCTGCCAAGGTTGAGGCAAACGCAGCCAGAGAGGATGTGGCGGACGCCCCGGATATCGATGTGGTTGAGGTGCAAAACTAGGCCTGCACGTTCCGCAATGAACACGGCAGGCATACCCGTAGCAAACGTTCGAGAGTTTGAAGGACGTATCGGCAATTAGTTGCAAGCCCTGAAGCGTCGCGGGGGTTGCGACTTCTTTTGGGAATCAGTCACACGCTCCGAAACACTGATGAGGATGGCGGCAGTGGTGATGGAACTGGACGGCTAGGCAAGCCATGAAGTTTGCCGATGCCTATCCGCTGCTGAGGAAATGCGAACAGCTCAACCCCGGAGGGGCCCGACCTCCTTGTGCGATGTGCGTAGTGCATACGGTGACCGGAATTCCCGAGTAGACGGTCCTCGCAATCCCTTTTCGACCGATACGTTCGGCTATCGGTCCAGCAGAGGTGCCAGCAGTGCACACATGCTGCGCCAGTGCGAACCCTCCCAATAAACCCGTTGGCAGGCGTCGCAGCGCAGGAAGTGCGAATAGAGGGTGGCAACGCGTGGCGGCACCTGCGGCCGGGCCAGTTCCGGGCTGATCTCGTGCAGCGGCAGATTGCAATGCAGGCACAGGCTGAATGGCCGTGCGCTACGCGCCAGGTCGAGGCGCTCGTACAATTCGCGCAGCTGCAGCGACGGTTTCAGGGCATGCACGTAACAGCCATGGCTGATGATCCGCCGCTTGAGCAATTCGCGGTCACGGGTTAGCACAATACGTCCTTGCTGTGCGGCGATCTCAGCGATCTCGCCATCCTCGAAGCCATTGTTGTAGAGGGTGTCAAAGCCGCTCATGCGCAGCAGGTTGGCCAGCCCGCCCAGGTGCGCATCCGCGACGAAGCGCAGCACCCGTAAAGGTTGAGCCCGAACCTTTAACAGCGGGCTGATGTCCAGCGTTTCGAACTTGGGATATACCGCCAACCGGTCACCATCGAAGATCACCCGCTCGAAACCCACCGACTCGCCGTTGAGCAATACCAGCTCGACCTCCGTGTGCGGTATCCCGAGCGCCTCGATCATGTGCTTGACCGTCGCCCCTCGCGCGCACTCGCAGGTGAATGACTGCCGCCGCCGTTCGGCCGGCAGGAAATCGTTGAGCTCCTCGTAGAAGCGGAAGGTTGCACTGGCCATGATGAACAGTATGGCAGGGCTGCAGGATGAGCGAGTCTGGCCCGGACATCTTCTCCGACGGGGCCCCGACTACGATCGTATTGGAATTGCTCAGGGATAGGTTTGATGCCGATTTGTTCAGGGCCTTCCAGGCCACCAGGATAAAAAACAGTGGGCCAAATGTATCGCTGTGTATCCAGACCTGCTGTAAAGATGCTGGCGTACAAATGCCCCTCGATCCGGATACATCCGGGATACACGGTTGCAGTCAAATAGGCTGGCCTTAGCGAGAAAGCAAACGCACCTCGCACCACGGCTTATCGCCCTGGTGGCATGACCCTGAGCGGCCATACCGCACACAGTATCCGGAGAAATAACCATGTCCTGTCTTTCGAACAAATCCCGTATTGGCCTGATCGCTGTTTCACTGGTCGGCTGCATGAACCTCGCTTCGTCCGCCTTCGCCGCTGACGCACTGCCTCAAGGCTACCAACTCGCCGCGGCGGAAAAGACCAGTGAAGGCAAGTGTGGCGAAGGCAAGTGCGGCGCCAGCGAAACCGGCGCCAAAGTCACCAAGGCCGGTGAAGGCAAGTGCGGTGAAGGCAAATGCGGCGACGCTTCCTTCGCCCGTACCGACACTGACCACGACGGCCGCGTTTCCCTGAAAGAATTGCTGACCGTGGCCCCAAAAGGTGCTGAAGAGTTCAAGGCGATGGACACCAACAACGACGGTTTCCTTTCCGAAGGCGAGGTCTACAAATTCCGCACCAACCAGTTCACCTCCAACGGCAAGAAAGTGCCAACCGAGCTGTTCACCAAAATGAGCAAAGCGCAGGGTTGATAGTGGGGGCTGCCGACTACGACAACATCGGTGTGGCGAGATAGGGTTTTCTCTATCTCGCCACATCGGTGTTTATTTGTTGCGATCTATAAAGCGCTGGGGGGGAGGCAGGGTCGCGGGGATTAATTGACGTTCGAGGCGGCAAAAGCGGCAGGCAAAAAAAAGCTGCCAAAATGGCAGCCATTGAAAGAGCCCGCAACGGGTTGAAGTCAGTATTACTAAAGATAAATGACAGCCTCGTGACGGTTCCTCAATCCGCACTTTATTTCACGTGCTTCCCATCGGTCAGGACTTCCCTTCGGCGCAATCACTGCTCTAATAACAGCAACCGATGTTCCGTTCACTGTCTTTAAAGAGGGGGCGTTGCTCATGAGCGAAAAATTCCGGGTGCTGTTCGTCTGCGCTAAAAATGACATTCGTTCATTGATGGCGGAGTCTCTCCTGAAACATACCGACTCCGAACACTTTGAAGCCTTCAGCGCGGGGCTGGAAGCCAGTGAAGTCGATCCGCGAACGCTTGAGTCGCTGGAACATATCGGCGTCGACGCAACCGGCTTGCGCAGCAAATCAATCAGCGAGTTTGAAGGCCAGCAGTTCGACTATGTCATCACGCTGTGTGACAAATCATCGGAAGAGGCGGGCAAGATGCCGATCTCTGACGAAGTGATGACGTGGAATTTTGAGGATCCGGCGAGCAGTGAACGGCATGAACCTTTTCGACATGCTCTCCAGGAAATTCACGACCGCGTCAAAATGTTCGTCACTGTCAAAATGAGGCATTCAAGCGCTCATGCTTGATGTTCAAATCGACCGCTGATTCACCCGCCGGGTCAGTTCCTCTGCCGACTCCTTGCGTTCCGAGTAACGGTCAACCAGGTCCGGGCGCTCCCGCAGCAACAGGGTGAACTTCACCAGCTCCTCCATGACGTCCACCACCCGGTCATAAAGCGCGGACGGTTTCATGCGGTTGTCTTCGTCGAATTCCAGATAAGCCTTCGGCACGGAAGACTGGTTGGGGATGGTGAACATCCGCATCCAGCGTCCCAGCACGCGCAGTTGATTCACCACGTTAAACGACTGAGAGCCACCACTGACTTGCATGACCGCGAGGGTTTTGCCCTGGGTCGGGCGAATGGCGCCTAGCGCGAGCGGCACCCAGTCAATCTGCGCCTTGAACACGGCCGACATCGAGCCGTGACGCTCGGGTGAACACCAGACCTGTCCTTCGGACCATTGCATCAGTTCGAGCAGTTCCTGGACTTTCGGGTGATCGGTCGGTGCATCGTCCGGCAGAGGAAGGCCGGATGGATTGAAGATCCGTGTTTCAGCGCCGAAATGTTCGAGCAATCGGGCGGCTTCCTCGATCAGCAGACGACTGAATGAACGCGGTCGGGTCGATCCGTACAACAGCAGGATTCGCGGCTTGTGCGGGGTGTCGCCACCAGCAATGGATTGAATCAGGGAGGCGTCGAGATTGGGCAGTTCGTGGGACATGAGGGCTCCGGTTACAGGGTGCTGATGCGATCGAGTTCGCGCTTCAAGGCATCCCGATCAAGTTCGCCGAAGGGCAGGGCGAGGAAGGCCCGGCAGCGTGTTTCGATGCGGGCCAGGGTCGAGTGGAAGGCTGCGGTCACGACTGCTTCGTCGCCCTTCACCTCGGATGGATCTTCCAAACCCCAATGGGCTTTCAGCGCCGGCCCGAAGTAAACCGGGCATGCCTCGCCGGCAGCCTTGTCGCAGACGGTGATGACAATGTCCGGCGGGTTGGCTTCGAAGGCGTCGTTGCCTTTACTGCTCAACCCGTCAATCGCGATGCCGGCCTCTTGCAGCGTCACAAGACTGCGCGGCAGAACCTGGCCCTTGGGGAAGCTGCCGGCACTGACTGCCTGAAAACCTTGCGGCGCGAGATGATTGAACATCGCTTCGGAGAGGATGCTGCGGCAGCTATTGGCGGTGCACATGAACAAAACGCGCATGGTGACTTCTCTTGGTACATATGGTTAATCGAATATACGTTTTTCCATATGGAGTGGTCAAACGCTGCCTGATTGGCAATTCAGTCCCTGTCAGGGTCATTGCAGAAATGCGGTCTCTGAGAAAGAGACCGCTGCACAGCCCGCAGGGCTGATTCATTCCTTTCTGGCGTAACCGTTGGCAACGGCGCAAGGTCTTGTAGCTTTCAGGAAGTCAGCATGAGGGCGCTTAAACACGCGCCTTCCGCAGATGCTTAATTTGCGCGAGCACACATGGCTGCCCGACTAATTCCTGCACTCGGCCAACACAACCTGGCAGGTATCCGGCGTGCCACCGGAGCGGCCGGCATAGCGAATGCAGTTACTCAAGGACTTCTGGCGCGCCATGTCCAAGGTGTCTCCCCAAGCGAGACCGCCCTCGCCGGAAGTGGGCAGCGCTTTGGCATAACAGCTTGAGCCTGCGTTTGAGGCCGAGTAGCGAGCCGTGGCAGCTTTGCCGGAACATCCCGCCATCATCGCCAGGTTGATGGCAAGCAGGGAGGGCAGGATCCATGACGAATATTGGCGTGCTGTTTTTCCGGTCATGGCGTTTTCCTGCAAGAGGCGGCTAGCAGCGTGTGTGTAGTCGTGTACTTATCAGATTAGTCGGTTGGCCGAGGCTGAGAAGTGCATCGACGCCAGTCTCAGGCAGATAACAGTTTTCAACCCTTTGCAGGCATTCGAATCGTTACAGGTGCAGGGGTGATCAACATCGCAGTGCTCGCGTGGATGTCATTCACCTGTTGAGTTTAAGTGCGTAGCAGAGCCAACAATTTAGTTGTGGAAACGATTTCCGGTTTGGTAATGGGAAGTCCAGATGTTGTCAGGCCAGCCTTGATCGGTATTCCCGATAAATGGTTTGGATCCTATCTTACCGTTACTCCCCGGTTGGCTAAGCTGAGTCCTGAGAATGAAAGGTGTATGTCCCTGCAGGCGTTCTCTTTCAACCAAGGTGACAGGGCAAGTTCGAAGACTTTTTACGGAGGCAACATGGCACGCTTGATTCAGTTCAAAACCGAAAAAGGTGAGGTGATCTTTGTAGAAGCCTCGACAGACGAGCCACCCTCCGGCGAAGTAAGAATCAGTGGTGCCGGTGTCGCCGCCGAACAGGCAGCAAAGACATTGGAGGAGTCAGTCGGACGAATCCGCCCCCTTGCTGATGCGCTGCTGGCTCAGCTTACCTCGTTAACACAACGCCCCGACGAAGTTGCTCTGGAGTTTGGTGTAAAGCTAAGTAGTGAGGCGGGTATTGTCGTAGCGAAAACCAGCGTCGAGGGGCAAATCACGATAAAACTCCTTTGGAAGCGCAATACAGGAGTTTGAGCCATGTGGTCCCAGCCAATTGTTCGTATATGGGGCAAGAACGGCAAAGTCAGTGGTGCTGGTGTCTTGGCGCTACCGGGTTATGTCGTTACATGCGCCCATGTCGTATGCAAGGCGCTGGGCCTCGATATTGATGCATCAGTAAAGCTGGGTGAAACGGTGAGACTCGACTTTCCATTTGCTGATCTAGAAGGTCAGGGAGTCGGAGGTTTTGAAGGGGTTGGGTCTTTAGTAGCATTTGCACCGTTACGCGTAGAAGCGGAGTACGCCAGGCGCCCATCCGATCTCGCTGTCATTTCGGTCAGATTCAAGTCCACAGGACCGACCCCTTGCATACTTTCTTCGAAGGCTGTGGAATCTGGAAGTCAGGTCTCGGCGTACGGATTTCCACCCAGTATTCCCGCTGGATCTCTCGCGACAGGAACGGTCCAGGCAGCTGACGCCCGAGGCTGGATTCCTATTGTCGCAGACTCTCAAATCGGCCAATTTCTCTCGCCAGGTTTCAGCGGTGCACCCATCTTCGCCGGAAAAGACCAGGTGAATGGCGAGTGTTTCCTGGGAATTGCCGTTTCCTCCGACGGCGACCCGAGTTTGCGTACCGGGCGGATCATTCCAGCAGAAATGATTGCACGGGTCCTCCGGGGGGTCAGTAATCCCTATCGACCCATGCGCCACTTTGAATCCAGTGACGTGGCGTTCTTCTATGGACGAGATGATTTTTGCGAACGCATTTTGAAGGATCCTCGCCGATCGCAGTTTGTTGTGTTAGCCGGGCCTACAGGCTGCGGAAAATCGTCAGTACTGCGAGCGGGCCTGATAGCGGCCTGGCAACGCAAGGGGTTTTGTACTCGACTTGTTCCTAGATTTCTGGACCCGCTGGTAGATCTCGGCCACGCGCTTGAGTTAAAGGGCAAACCAAGTGTTGAAGATATTTACTCCAGACTGAAGGCGTTGGCAGTCAGCGAAAGATATCAGGGGGTGGTTCTCGTAATAGATCAACTCGAAGAAATGTTTCCATCAAACAGCAACAAAACTCACACGCGTAAGTCATTGGCTGCCCTTGAGGTCATTTCCAGGGCATTACATTTCGATCCTGAACATTTACGTGTTGTGTTGGCTATTCGGGAGGATTTCCTTCGCCAGCTTCTCGTGCTGGCGTCTGAGGCACTGCGTGAAAGAATAGAAAACGCTCTTAGCTTTGTGCTTCCACTGGATGAGAAGGAATTGTTTGATGCCATCGTCAGGCCGGCGAAACATTTTTCGGCACGGTTCGATCGTGGGTTGCCGGAATTGATTGCAACCGATGCACTACGAGTACAGGCACCTACAGCAATGCTGCAGATTTTACTCGATGCCATGTGGCCCAAAGACGGCGATGGAGTCATTACGCGCGAAACCTATGTTGCATTGCGTGGAGAAGCCCAGACTGGCATTGAGGGGGCTTTCGCAAGTTTTGCCGATCTGGCGCTTAAAGAACTGTCTCCGGAAGAGCAGGGGCAGTTACGCAGAGCGATGTTGGAACTTGTTGAGACTTCAAATAGCCGCAGAAAAGCTCAGCCTCTGACGACGTTCACCCCACAGCAACAGGAAGTGCTTCAGCAGCTGACAAAGTCTGGGCTGATCTCGATTCGAGACGATCGGCATGGCAAACTCGTAGAAATCGGTCACGAAAGTCTGATCGTGACCTGGAAGCGCTTGCAACAATGGCTGCACGAAACACAGGCATTCCGTGCGTGGCGCGACGACATGCGTGGCAGGTTGCCCTCACCGCACATAAAACAATTGCTAACCGGACCTGCTCTCGAAAGTGCCCTGCTCAGACGAGAGCAATTTTTGCCTGAGTTAGAGGCAGACCCGGGACTGCTGGCTCTCATTGATGAAAGCGAAGCCGAAAAACTTAAGGAAGAAAGGGCGGCCGAACAAATTCGAGAGGAGACAGACGCACGGGTGCGTAATGAGCGTGACCGGGCAATGCGCATGCAGTCGCTGTTTCTGGCCGCCGAATCGCGCGCGGCGTTGAATGCAGGAGACAGTGGAACTGCATTGTTGTTGGCTCTGGAAGCTCTGCCGGATTCAGACCTGGGCATTGACCGGCCTGCAACCGAAGCAGCTCGTCTGGCTTTACGTAATGCCCTGAATCGCCATAACGAAGTGGCGGTACTCATCGGTCACCTGGGTAGAGTTCGGTGCGCGCGGTTCGACCAAACTGGTAATAGGGTGTTATCGGGTGGGGATGATGGACGCGTAGGTTTATGGGACGCCGTGACCGGCGCGAGAATTCGTTTTCCACTCATTCAATTGGACGCTCCGATAATACGAATCTGGATCTCTCGGGATAATCAAACATTGGCGGTGTTATCCCAGGGCGGACAACTGCAACTGCATGAGTATCAAGGTGATTCGACACAACTTGTTAACACCACTTATCTGACACCTGGTACATACGTGCATTACAACGGGATAGGTCGTAACTTCGTAATAGTACCTCCGAGTGCCTTTCGGCCGGAACTATTGATCAATGGTGAACTTGTGGAGTCACCGAAGATTCGAAACGCCCATTGGTTGCCGAATTCATCTATCACCGTAATGGCTTGGCACGTTTCAGCCAGGTGCTGGGTCTCTGGACATGAGGATGGCTCATTGGCTCTCTGGGAGACCGAAAGCCTTGAACCGTGTATGCCATATTTCTCCCGTAAAAACGAAAGTGATCAGCCGATCAGGACGCTTTCGTGCGCCAGTGCAACGGATGTTCCGGTGTTATTGGTTGTCGATGAAGAAGGGTGCATGACCAAATGGAGAATCAATCGAGTAGGGCAGAGGGGCAATGCTCGATGGAGTCTCTATAGAGTGGGCGGACAAGTTGACGGCGTTGTGCGTGCAAGTATCGGCGCCGCCGGGTCTACGGCTATCGCCGTGGTCCGGCAAGCCGGCAGGCTGTATTTACTGAGTATCGGGCAGACGCAAGGAAATCATGATCTCGGCATTGTCTGGCGAGAGGATGTCGGCAGGTTTGTGCCAGAGCCGAACGGTGAGTTCGAAGGGGATGAAAGACCATTGATACGGATCAGTCGGCAAAATAAATGTGCCTTCATGGCCATTGGTCCACGCGTATTTCAGTTTACGTTAGACAATGGTCCCTCGCTCGTGCCAATTGCTGTCCTGCGCGGTGCTGTGCGCCAGATTGGCGAACATGCGGACACCGGCCGAATCGTAGTGGCCGGCAATGATGGGACAGTTCGCGTGTTATCGCTCAAGCCAGAAATAACACTGATGCCGGATGACCAGAAACTGGTGACGTATGCCCGTCGACGCATGACCCGTAACCTCACCTCAGCTCAGCGACTGGAACACTATCTGGATGAAGAATCGGCGCTTGGGCATGTAAATGAGATCGTGACGACTCCCGACTTTTTCAACAGCGGCGCTGATTGAAGGCGATTTTTGAATCAAAGCAGACCTCTTTGTCAGGTCTATGGCCAGGGACGCCACTGACCACTAATAACGTGGCGGTAGCTCGTTGCCGATCATGAGGTGGGAGAAAATCTGATCCGGATCTGTCTGGCACCCGTTTCTGAACAGACGTCGAGATTCTGTACCTGCGAAATATTCACTCACCCTGCTATCGGCAGGCACCATCAGTTTTGGCTTTGGCTACTGCTGCGCTAAAACGCTACGAAAATCCGTCATAACGCTTCTAATCCATCCCGAATCCATTACGCAAATTTGATTTCAAGCTCTAACCGGTTAATATACGTTCCATATCCATTTCATATAGTGAAGCTCATGGGGATCGTAAAAATTTCTGAAGACATGCATGAGCATCTGCGCGTCGCCAGCGACGCGTTGAGTCGCTCGATCAACGCTCAGGCCGAGCACTGGATGCGTATCGGGATGCTTGCCGAATTACACCCCAACCTGGATCACAGCGACATTTGCCGCATGCTGATTCGTGCAGAACTGCAAGGCGGTCTTGATTTGAAGCAGCTCTGCGCCCTCGCGGACAGTTCGCAAACCTCTCAGATTCATGCAGCCATCGGAGCCAGGAAATGAGGGCCAACGTGCGTATCAACACCGCGGCAGACATCGCCAGGTCACGTGTCGCTGCAACGCTGGCGGCCGAGGTGCTGGCCATGATTGCGCCTTATGTGAAAGCGGGTGTCACCACCGACGAGCTTGATCGGCGCTGTCACGACTACATCGTCAATGTGCAAAAGGCCATTGCGGGGAATATCGGGTATCTCGGCTACCCGAAAACCGTGCTGACGTCCGTCAACCAGGTGGTCTGCCATGGCCTGCCTTCGGCCACTGTCCTGAAGGATGGCGACATTGTGAATATCGACGTCGCTGTCAAAAAGGACGGTTGGTATGGCGACACCAGTCGAATGTATTTCGTGGGTGAACCCAGTCCGCAGGCTCGGCATTTGGTCAAGACCACCTACGAAGCGCTGTGCGCCGGTATTCGAGTCGTTCGCCCCGGCGCCACGCTGGGCGATATCGGTTATGCCATTCAGTCGGTCGCCGAAAGGGATGGACTCAGTGTTGTGCGCAAATACTGCGGTCACGGTATTGGCAAGGTCTATCACGATGAACCGCAGATCCTCCATTACGGTTACCCCGGCCAGGGATTGCAGTTGAAAGCGGGCATGATTTTCACCATTGAGCCCATGCTGAATGCGGGCAAGCGTCATGTGAAAACCCTGGCGGACGGTTGGACCGTTGTCACCAAGGATCACTCCCTTTCGGCCCAGTGGGAGCACATGGTGGCGGTCACTGACGATGGCTTTGAGGTTCTATCTGCCTGGCCTGACAGCGCCGAAGAGTTCCCGGCTATCCGATAACCTGGCCCTGGAGGGGCTTTTAATATTTGCGCAATTGCGCTCACGGGTTAAATAAATCAGTCCCTTTTGGCCTTTGCGATACGCGATGGCCCGTCAATTGGCAAAAATAACGATGCGGGCCTTGATGTCACTGCTCACTCAAGCCTTGGGTTTACTTGCCTAAACAGAGACTGGGTGCTTAAGTTGATGACATGTGGATTCTGCAGGTGGCCGGCTCCCTGCTTATTTCTCGTTTCAAAGGTTAGCACTTGTTCTATGAATTCAGGGGCTGAATAATATGTGGAAAAGAGCATATCTACTAAAAATAACTCTCCTTCTGGCTGTTTCTCTTTTTCTTGTGCCTAAGATTATTTTGATAGAGTTTTTTTCTAATAGGTGGATTGATACCGGGGTGTCCAGTGTTTTTTTGTTTTTGTTGCAAGACTTGATCCTTTCGGTAGTTGTATATCTGGTGGCAATAACTGTAATAAGCAAGGGTCGGTTGTATTTTTTCTTGTTGAGTGTTTTTTCAGGGGCTATTTTACTGTGTCTGCTGCTGGATATGAGAGTCAGAGAGCTATGGCTCAAACCTCTGGATTTTTCACTGATACAATACAGTCTGCAGCATTCAAGTGATTTGATTTCGGGGGTGGAAATATTTTTAAATCAGTTATCTGGTTTTGGGTTGACTTTTCGATTTATTGTATTTGTTCTCTTTATTGCCTATCTCGCGGCTTGGTTTCTGGTTGGACTGGCAGCATACAAGACACCTAAAAGCCAAATGGCAGTTAAAGAAGGGAGAGGCAAGTACAGGGTGGTATTCGTGTTGTTCTTGTCGGGCATGTTTTTGTGGTCGATTTATACAAAAGACGCTCGCTACGATTTGAATAAAAATATATTTGTGGATCCTTTGGTTGCTACTTTTAAAGATGTCGTTTCTTTAGATGCCACTCAAGCTAAAACGATACAGAAATTCGAACAGCCCGCTTACCCTTTGTCAGCAATCAACGACATTCAAAAGCTTGGCTCTCAGCCCGTGCCAGACTTTCAGAACCTGGTGTTTATTGTGCTGGAGTCGGTTCGATGGAACAGCATTTTTGGTGCAGGTGTAAAAACCGGTGAAAAATATCCAGTCTTTGAAAAGCTTTCTCAGGAAGGAATGCTTTCTAAATCGTACGTGTCAGTGCCTCATTCATCTAAAGGCTATTACTCAATATTTACCGGGTTGCATGCGTACCCGGATATTGAAATCAAAGAGGCGATGCACCTGTATCAGCCCAGTGTAATTCATGAATTAAAAAAGAAAAAAAACATGGAGGCGGTTGCCTTTAGTTCATTGTTTTTACAATTTGAAAACATGGGCGGTTTTTTAAAATCCATAGGCGTGTCGAATTCATATGCTGTTTCTGACATTGCCCGAGATAAAGATCACTCCCGGAACAATAGTAGCTTCGGAGAAGGTGATGAGTATCTATTTTCGTCAAGTGTTCCGTACTTGAAGGATGTTGCTAAAGAAGGCAAAGGGTTCATTGCGCTATATTTCCCAAGCGCAGCACATTATCCATACAATTGCACTGATAAATCAGCTTCGCAGGCAGAGATAGAAAGATATGAAGAGTGCATAATGAAAATAGACACCCTGATAGGTGGGATGCTAAATGAATTTGACAAGACAGGCATCTTGAACTCAACATTGTTTGTGCTTGTTGGCGATCATGGAGAATCTTTTGGCGAGCATGGGATGTTTATTCATAATTCCTCCATGCACGAAGAGGAGGTTACTGTGCCTTTGATATTTTGGGCGAATGGCAAAGTACTGCCTAAAAACACATCGACAACAAGTCATCAGACTGACATCGCACCAACAATTGCTGATTTTTTTGGGGTTGCTGACTCTTCTCTCAATGTCCAAGGTGTTAGTTTGTTGCGAGAACAAGGGAAGCGAGTGTTTTTTATGTCTACATTTTTTGATGAATTGTCATCGGCACTGGTTGATCATCCATATAAATACATATACGAGTACAGTCCGGATACTATTGCGAAATATAATCTTGAAGACGATCCGCAAGAGAAAGCGCCTCAAGTCGTTCTTGGTAATGAGTTCAATACGATTAAAAACAGATTGATTTCTTATAACGTGTACCAAAAGATCTTTTTTGCAAAAAAGCCTGAACAAACGGAATGACTTTCAGTCATGCAATACTTGGCGATTACCTGTACGGGACCGTCTTTGGCAACCTCTGTGACGTTGACGTAGTCGTCGAGGCTCTCGGGAAGTAGAGGGCCTTGGCCTTGATGTTCACCTTGAACAACGCGTTTCAATCACGTCGCGCAATGTGACGATGGTTGCCGGATCGATTTGTAACCCATGGGTGTTGTTATGACCCCCGGCACGAAGGTGTCCGCTCCGTGCGGCGTATCAGTTGCCCGAATGGTCCGGATATCTCTGACTCGGAGCGGGGGATTCCTGCCTTAACAGCTCCAGTTATTCCAAGGCTGAAGGCTGTAAGTAGCATGGGTGTTCAAGTCGCCCAGCGTAGGCCGGCGACACTCAACAGGATCAAGCTGATCCAGACAAGCTTCCAGAACGATACCGCATCACCCAACCAATACATTCCGACAATGGCTGTGCCGGCGGCGCCGATTCCGGTCCAGACCGCAAAGCGGTTCCTACGGGCAGCACCCGCAACGCCATCGTCAACATTCGCCCGTACCTTCAAAGCCGAAACTGGCTCGTCCCCGGCCGAATTTGTCGAACTGGCGCGCATCGATGAGGCCAGGCGGCTGATCGAAGGTTCGGACGTTTCACTCAAGCGCTTGGCCGATACCGTCGGCTATGCCAATAGGGACGGGTTCAGAAGGGCATTTATGCGACGTCTCGGGGTGGGGCCGAGTGACTATCGGAAGCGGTTTTCAACCGTGTGATCTAGCATTCGCAGGGTTACTTGGGTGCCCCTCACAATTGCCTACACAGTTACATCAACGCTCCCACGAGCCAGCAGCCACTCCTGATAGACCGCAGCGCTATCAATCGAAAAGTCGCCTTGGTTAGCGTTGATTGTGTTCTCTTCATGGCTTCCGGCCTCGATCAGAGGCTGGAGGTTTTCCTGCACAGGCGAAGCGGCGCTTTTGCTGAGGGACTGCACGTTGGGCCGTTCGATAGCGTTGCTTTTCGCGTCGAACGTTGCCAGGTTTTGATCAGGTTTATAGTGGGCTTTCAGCTGCTCCAGATCGCGTTCTGTCTCACGAAAATTTTTGTCGATCTGTGCCTGGATTTCCGCTGTCGCATTGGCGACCTGGATCTTGCCGGCGGTCACGTTGCCGCTCGCCAAAGACCTTTTGAGCGCATCTACGTAAGGCAGCGGAGGTAAGTTGCTTCCGATCATGTTGACACTCCTTGGTTGGTGACCGGGTAGCAGAGCAAAAGTCAGGCCATTCGCTGAGTGCCTTGTCCTTCAGGGCGTTGGCGGGGCGCTGAGGTGAGTCGGTGGCATATGCTTGCCGAGAGCGGCAAAGCATTGCCCTCGACGTTTGCGGCAAGCAAGCACGTCGAGTCCTGGATTCATCCCTTACTCATACGCCGTAACTCGCCGCTATCACAATGAGCGCAAGGAAACAGACCAACTGAACGCAAAAGAAGGTAAACCGCACCGCCACGAACCTGTTTGTCTGCACATGAGATACGTGAACCAGAGACTGGCACACGCGAGCGATCAGGACGAGCATGGACAAGTAGTCAACGGCCGGTGTGTTGATACCAAGGGCTGAAATCACGAACACGATGGCGCCAAAGACCGGCAGGTTTTCCACACAGTTCGCATGCGCTCGTGTTCCGCGCCGATACCAATCCTCGCCATCGGGCTGATCGCTTCGGAAAGAGGCAATCGGAACATTCGAGAACAGGATTCTGACCCAGCGATACACCCCGACGGTTGCCATCAACAGCAGCAAAGTCCAGGTCGCGAATCCCAGCAACATCCACATCGGTATCGTCATGGCTGCCATCCTCAATCCAGCACGTCATTGCACACCCGCACGACCGACGCGAGGTCGGCCGCACCCTGTAGATCAGTTGCTCATGATGGGAGCCAGTGCGGTCTGAATCCTGGACATCTGCGCGGGCGTTGTCATGCGCGCAAGCAGTTGGCCAAAGTGTGGATGCTGCACGCCCGAGATAATGTATTGCCAGCGGTAGGCGCCCAGCACGGAGGCTTTGATTTGCGCGGTCTCGTCAACACTGAACGAGCGTGGAACATTGCGAATGAAGTAGTCGGCGTCGGATGCCGATTGTGCCTGCAGGATTGCGTCGACGGCTGCCACCAGCGCAATCAGATCGTTCACGGCCTGGTCGCGCTCGACTGGCGAAAGTTTCGCGTGCTCCGCTTTCCATTCCAGCTCATCGAGTACGACGTGCCGGCTTTCATCCTTCCAGTGAAATTTGAAGACATCCTTGAAGAGTGGGCACAACTCCTCGCGCGGGGCGATGCTTTTTGCGTAATGCGTTTGAACAAACAGTTCGATATGGCAGGTCAGCGCCAGCACCGACCAGGTGCTGGCCGCCAGTACCGCACGCGCCACATCGTTCGGATCGGCCACTTGACGATATCCCGCCGGCAATTGCGCATCCATCATCGTCTCTATGCGCCGGAACAGCTCCTGATGCTTGATCTCGTCATTGGAAAATCGCACCAGCGCTTCGAGCGCGAGTTGATCGTCAAAGACATGGGCTCGACCTTGATCGAGCATTTTGGCACTGATGAAACGCTCGACCAGGCCAAAAATATACGCATAGGTTCGGCCCTGAATCTGACTGAGCAGGCGCGCTTCTTCCAGGGTGAGAAAGGTCAGGCGGTCGATCCGCGAGAGTCCGTCGGGCAAGAATTTGCGCGAGAAGTCGAAGCGGCGGTCCTGCAGCAAATCGCGATCGATCTGCCATTCTGCTTTCTTCGATGATCTGACAAGTTGAGCATAACGGGCGGCGTTGCCTGAATCTGCGCCGGGTAGGGTAGCGACGGTGTTCATATCGATCTCCTGCTTCCTGGTCGAATTGGAAGGGGGCCATTACGGTTAACATCGGAGCCAGTGACCCTGGGTGAAGCCTCTGGGGAGCGTCCCGATCACTGAGTCCGCGTTGGTGCTAATCTAGGCCTCGCCGTTCAGGCGCAGAATGACCGGTGCGCCTGATTACATGCTCCGGACTCCGGAAAGGAGGGCTGGCAATTGCTGGATGCGCTTTCTGATGTCTTGCGTGTCATTCGGCTCTCTGGAGGAGTCTTCCTCGAGGCGGAATTCACTGCGCCCTGGTGCCTCAGCGGAAAAATCTCTGCGGACGATTGCAAACCGTTCCTGGCAGCCCCTCGACATGTCATTGCTTCGCATTTTGTCGCTGCGGGGCACATGCAATTAAGAGTCGACGGTGAAGCCCCCCTCGACGTGGGGGCAGGCGAACTCATTCTGCTTCCGCGCAATGACGTTCATACGTTTGGCAGCGACCTGAACGTTGCTCCCCTGTCGGCGCGCGACGTTATTCAGCCGCCGGAAGTCGGCGGCATTTCGCGTATCAAGTGCGGCGGGGGTGGCGAGGTCACGCAGTTATTGTGTGGGTTCCTCGGCACTGAAACCCCTTTCAGTCCTTTGCTCTCGTCGCTGCCATCCTTATTGAAACTGGACGTGCGCGCGACGGCTTCGGGAGCCTGGATTGAAAGCTCATTCCGATTTGCTGTCAGTGAGATCGCGGCGGGGCGCGTCGGCTCGACAACGGTCATCGCCAAGCTATCGGAATTGCTCTTCGTCGAAGCCGTCAGCCAGTATGTCGCGAGCCTCCCCGCTGAGCGGCGCGGGTGGCTGGCGGGTTTGCGGGATCTGCATATCGGGCGCGCATTGGCGCTGCTTCATGCTCGCCCAACCGAGGGCTGGACGGCAGAAGCCCTGGCGCTTGAAGTGGGCATGTCTCGCTCGGTTTTCGCGGAACGATTCACGGCATTGGTCGGCCAGCCACCGATGCAATACCTGACGCTCTGGCGCATGCACGTGGCGGCTCAACACCTGCGCGAAGGTCGCGGCAATGTGGCGCAAATCGGCTTTGCAGTGGGCTACGAATCTGAAGCCGCGTTCAGTCGTGCATTCAAGCGCCAGTTCGGCACATCACCCGGCACCTGGCGCAGGCAATCGGCTTGAGAACGGAGGGCGAGGGACGCGCTTAATCCGCTTGCTACCCGTATTCAGCGAAAGATCAGCGACTGGTGTGCCGCGCCGCCCGTGCGTGCACCGTCACCCACTGCGACGGCCACATTGCCTGCGGCTATTGCCGCATCCCCGCAGGCAAACACGCCGGGTACACTGGTTTCGCGCATCGCATCGACCTTGATGAACTCACCCGTCGGCCCGGCTTCAAACTCGCAACCAAGCAGCGCTGCCAGCGGGCTGCCCATACGCGTGAGAGGCTGAGTGAACAGCCCCGCGAGTTTGATCACACGACCGCTGGCGAGTGTCACATCGGCTTGTTCCCCGCCAACCGACAACACAGGTTCGCGCTCCACCGCAACTCCACGCCTGGCCAACTTCGCCAGCTGCTCGGCATCAGGCTCGAATACCTCGTTGAGGAAGAGTGTCGTTGGCCCCCAGTCGGGCAACATCAGCGATTGGTGGATGGCAACTGGCGACGCCGCCAATACTCCAATCGGTCCGCCGTACAGTTCATATCCATGGCAATACGGACAATGAAACACTCGCTGCCCCCAGCGCTCTGACAGCCCGGGAATCGCAGGCAACTCATCCACCACCCCTGTGGCCAGGATCAGGCGCCTCGCTGCGAATTGCTCCCCGTTCGCGGCTGTTATCACAAATCCACCATCGCCCGTCTTTGCATGGATGGCGGGTTGCGAAAGCCACTCGACTGTTGGATAGGCCAGCAACTGGGCACGTGCCTCGCTGGCTATCG
This sequence comes from Pseudomonas sp. GM60, assembly GCF_000282415.1. NCBI lineage: Bacteria > Pseudomonadati > Pseudomonadota > Gammaproteobacteria > Pseudomonadales > Pseudomonadaceae > Pseudomonas > Pseudomonas sp. GM60. Next base: position 35,871 of record NZ_AKJI01000111.1, on the reverse strand, counting down.
TGCCGGGATCGCGACCGTCCTGCCCAAGAAATCCATGTGAATTGTGAGCAAACCGGTTACGGCGCTGACCTGCATCGATCACCAACACCTTTCGGCGCGCCCGTGCCAGTTGCAAGCCTGCGGAAATACCGGAATAGCTGCCGCCCACGATGATCACGTCGTAAACCATTGATCAGTCTCCCTGGGTTTTCGACCTGCTCGAAAACTCTAGACACAACGTAAGTTACGTGATGTCGGGGTGTCAACAGTCTCGTAACTTATGCTGTGTCGAGCGATACTCGGCACACGCAATTTCAGGAAACCGCCATCCATGAGAAATGACACTCGCTTGTCCCGCATGCTGCACGTGCTGATCCACATGGCTCGCCACGAACAGCCCGCCACGTCCGATACCATCGCGCAGATGCTCGGCACCAACCCGGTGGTGGTCCGGCGGACCATGGCGCTGCTCAAGGACGGGGGTTATGTGCGCTCGGAAAAGGGGCACCGTGGGGGGTGGACGCTGGCGAAACCATTAGCGGATATAACACTGTTGAACATCCATCAGGCCTTGGGCTCGTCCTCGCTTTTCGCCATCGGTCTGTCGACCGACCATCCAGAATGCCTGGTTGAGCAAGCGGTGAATGCTGCGCTGACCGACGCGTTTGATGCGGCGCAGGCGCTGCTTATAGAGCGCTTGGGAAGCGTCACGCTTGAACAGTTGGCCAGTGATTTCGAACGGCGCTACCAACGTCTGTAAGCCTGTGGTGTACAAAGCGGCGTCTGGAAGTAGCTGTATGTTTGGTTCTAGCCGGAAAGCGACGGTCCAGTAGACTAAGGATCGCATCCTTGGGCATTTCCCATTTGGGCCACATAATCTTGTAAAAAAGATGAATGGTTTCGCCCGATGGGCAAATTATGTTGCTCAAAAAAGCACCTCCAGCCTACCTCCACTTTGTCTGTCCTACGTTAGCTGAAATCGCTCTAACGCATAATCCTTGCCTGCCAAGGTAAGTTCAAAAGTGGTGGCGCCAAACGTACCCCGTGTCACTTTTTGTTTGATGAGACGTTTGTCTTGAAGTTGCTTTAGATCGGCTTCAACTTCTGATGTGCTGAGTGAGACAAGTTTGCAAATTGAGTTCAGGTTTGCAACTTTCCTGAAGTTTGCATGATAAGCCAGCGCCTCCATCAGTAGCGTTTGGTTATCTGTCAGTCGTGGAAACTGAGGGTTGTTCATTTTGTAAACTTTTCGTTCTATCTCATGTAGCTCGTCGTAATCTCCATCAGTGTTGCGGGCGTAGTAAATCGCTGCAGACAGAGTGCTGATTAAAATCGCGATAATCATCAGCAGCGACCAATTCGGCATTGGCGTTTCCAGCGAAAGCCAATCCGAAAAACGCTGCGGCCAGCTCGTGCTATCTGCCAACAATCTCAGGTCGAGGTGAGTGTCGAGCAGCTTTATGGCAGCCCAAGCGACAAGGAAAATCCCAGCCCAGCAGGCCATAGCCTTGAACGTGAATGGGGAATGCTTGCCTTGTGCTGCCATGCTACTCGTCCCCAGTGCAGAAACAGGTCTTATCAGCATAGCAGCGGAAAATTGGTCGTCTGGCAGATGACCTGAAAGGTCAGCTTTTGGCCGCCGGCCGCTCACCCAACCGCTCAACCAATCTGACGAGATAACCATCGGGATCCTGGACGATGAACTCGCGCTGGCCTACTTCTACGTTATCAGCCCGATACCAGGTGTCTTTGCATGCTCGATAGAGTGGAAATCCGGCTTGGCCAAGTTTTTGGGTGATGGGGGCGACAGCGGCAACGTCGATCTGCAGGTTGATTCCTCTTCCAAATGGTTTCGTCAGGGGGGCCGTAAGCCATTGGCCTGCGTCCTGATCAATCTGCTCGAGCATTACCTGAGCACCGTTCAAGTCGAGGTAAGCGAATCCATCTTCGGGGCGTTGATACGCTACTTCGAAGCCAAGGCAATGCACCCAAAAAACCAGGCTGTTACTAAGGTCGGTGACCATTAACTCTGGAACCAGTTTGCTACGTTCAAACATGAGATGACTTCCATTTCGATAGGCTTCTCCCCTGGGGCTGGCAGTGTAAATGCCTGATGCGTGGTAGCAGGCTCTGCACTGTTGGCACGAGTGCCACGGGAAAGGGGAGCGAGCGGCATGATGCAGGGGCGGATGAGTATTCTCGAGCCACAAAGCGATTATCGGGACTGCGGCCAGTGATCCTGAATGTCATGCCATACAGCCTTGGACGTCACCTCGACATGCTTTTGTTTATCGCAAGTAAAGGGCGTGTCCAGCGTACCGAGGGCTATGGAGATCCAGTCGGAGTATTCGCCCTGGTTATTTGACCAGAAGAGCGACGAGCCGCAGCGAGCGCAAAACTGGCGCTCGACAGATTCAGAGGAAGGGTAAGAACGGATGTCGTCGTTACCCTGTACCAGATCAAAGTCGCCCCTCAAGACACTGCCGTAGCTCGCAAATGCAGCGCCATGGCTTTTGCGGCATTGGCTGCAATGGCAGTGCGAAACAGCTTTGGGACGTGACCGGAGTTGGTATTGGATGGCGCCGCAAAGGCAACTGCCCTGGAAGGTCTCAGTCATTTTTGGTGGCAATCCATTGTTGAGGGGGCTGCACTTTAAGTGGTGGGTAGATGCAGTGTCGAGCGAGTGCCCGTCGAATAGGCAGGGCGGCAGGCTTCGACAACGATCCGTAGACAGTTTTTGCCCTGCTACAGACGGTCACTGCAAAAAGTCGCGAATCGCCCGAATAGTCTGCGTAGGCGCCTCTTCCATCAACCAATGTCCTGCCCCCGGAATCACCACTTCCGTGACATTGTCCGCGGCGTTGCGCATGACGATGGCTTCGTTGTTGCCAAAGGATTTTTCCCCGCCGACGGCCAGTACGGGCATGGTCAGGCGTGTCTTCATCGATGCTTCGTTGTCCACGGCGTCCTGGCGAATGCTGCGGAACTGCGCGAACGCCGCGTGCATCGCGCCGGGGCGGGCGTAGAGCTTGGCGTAATGCTGGCGGGTGGCTTCGTCCACTTTGGTCGGGTCGCCGGCGAACTCGTTCCAGAAGCGGTCGAGGTAGATACGCTCACGACCGGCCACCAGGCGCTCGGTATCCGGACCACCAAAGTCGAAGTGCCACAACATCGGTGAACGCACAATCTCGTTCCACGGCGGAATGCCCGGTACGGGCGCATCCATGACCACCAGGCGATCGGTTTGCTGCGGATAACGCGAGGCGTAGGCGAAGGCGACCATGGTGCCGATGTCGTGGCCGATCACCACCGAGTGGTCGATCTTCAAGGCTGCCAGCACCGCGCGAACGTCGCCCGCTTGCGTCTTCTTGTCGTAGCCGCCGTCCGGGATTGACGACAAGCCCATGCCGCGAAGGTCCGGCACCACGACCGTGTGGTCCTTGGCCAGGTCGGCAGCAAGAGGCGCCCACATGTCGCCGGTGTCGCCGAAGCCATGCAACAGCACCACGGCAGGCCCTTTGCCGCCGACGCGCACGTGGATTTTCGCGCCTTCCACGGCGATTTCCTGGGTGCGGAACGAAGTGGGGAATGGCGTGACGCCGGCATGGGCGGGCAGGGTTAGTGCAAGCAGCAAAGAAGCAGTCAGCAAGGTGCGGATCATGTGGTTTTCCCGGAAGGATGCGTGGAGAGTTGCGTACCGCATCCGCTGCAAACCACCGTGCCGAAAACGCACGTCGCCCGGGGCAGAACAAGGTACCCAAGGCTGGAGCGTAGACCACATTGAGCGTTCTGATGGACCCTACAAATCGATGACCAGGTCTGACGTCGGCTTACTGCAGCACAGCAGGCGCAATCCCTTGTCGATTTCACGCTGGCGGATGCCGCCGTTGTGGTTCATCGCCACCGTGCCTTGCAGCACCGCCGTTTTACAGGTGCCGCAGACCCCTTGGCTGCAAGAGGAGGGGATGATGGCGCCGGCCTTCTTCGCTGCGGCCAGCACGGTCTGGTTGCCCGGCATGCTGAAGGTTTTACCGGAGCGGGACAGCGTGATCGTAAACAGGCTCTCCGGCTGATCGAGCGCGCAGGCCGTTTCGATCAGAGGGGCCTCATCCAGCGCCGTGATATCGAAGCTTTCCTGGTGATAGTGCTGGAAATCAAAGTTTCCCTGTTTGAGTAGCGACTTGACCGCGCCCATGTAACCTTGCGGCCCACAAGTGAACACTTCCCGCTCCCTGAAGTCCGGCACCTGTTCGCTGAGCAAGGCCAGATCCAGGCGGCCAATCGGCCCGGCCCAATCCGTGCTGTCGCCGCGTCCTTCGCAGATATTCACGACACGAAGTCCCGGCATGCTGGCCTGCATCCGTGTCAGTTCTTCATGGAAAATAATATCGTCGGGGGTTCGAGCACTGTGCACGAAGACGATATCCAGTCGGGCTGCCAGGTCGAAACCCGCGCGGGTCATGGACATCAGCGGTGTCACGCCGGAGCCCGCCGATAGATAAAGCAGCTTGTCGGCTGGACGGCCTGTCGGTGTGAAGCAGCCCGCAGGGCCAGAGGCAAGCAGCCTGTCGCCTTCGCGCAAGTGATCGTGCAGCCAGTTCGATACGGTCCCGCCGGGAACACGCTTGACCGTGATCGACAGCGCAAAAGGGCGGGTGGGCGACGATGACAATGTGTAGCAGCGCGACACGCGTTGCCCCGAGATGGTCGGCGATACCGTAATGAACTGCCCTGGCTCAAAACTGATGGCGCTGAAATCCGCACTTCGAAAGGTAAAGGTTTTTACGTCGTGGGTTTCGTCGCGTACGGCGCAACAGTGCAGCGCTTTTTGCTCGCCACTGTTCCACTGCGCACCGTAGGTGGCCCACGTGTCCGGATGGGTGAATACGTTCGGTGCAGACACGGTGCTCGCTGTAACCGGCGGCTTTTCAAGGAGGGTCATGGTCATTGCTCACACTCCCTGTGCGGCAAGCCGCGCGGCGTACCAGCGAGAGAATTGATCCACGTAGGATTCGGTAAATGCCGAGAAGGGTCCTGGCGAGTAGCCGGGATCTTGCGTACCGCTGTGAGTGATCGCGACAAGGTTGGCGTCCTGCTGGTTGGTGGCTTTCCAGACCTCGGTCAGTTTCTCGATGTCGTAATCCACGCCCTCGATGGCGTCGGCATGGACCAGCCATTTGGTGCGCACCAACGTTTTGTCGGGCGCGAGCGGGATGATGTACGAAATGACGGCGTGATCGCTCATCACATGCGTCCAGGAGTTATGAGTCCACAGGTGCACATCGCCGAGATCGCGGCGGGTCAGGTCACCAAACAGCCGCGTGCAGGCCACCCGAGTGTCGAGCGTTTGCGATTCGCCATTGCCGGCAATGACCAGCCGCTGCGTGCGGAACTGGGTCACCGCGTCTGTGTCCAGGTGCTCCACTGCGTCGCAGATAAACCCGTCACGTTCCCAACTGCGTTTGGCCGCCGCATTGCGTTCTTCATATTCATCCAGCGCTTGCAGCGATTCCTCACTCAGACCTTCAGCGCAGAAACCAAAATCCTCCGGGAGGAATGAAGCGGTTAATTCAGGGTGCGTCGCAGAGCAGTGATAACACTCGCGATTGTTTTCGATGACCAACTTCCAGTTACCGTCTTCAATGATCTCGGCTTCATAAGCAATCTTCGAATACGTGAGGTTGTAGGGCGCCAGCCGGGGCGCCATGGTTTGTTCCAGGTAGGCGATGTCTTCCGGTGGTTGGTCACCCAGGCAAACAAACACATGAGTGCCGACCACTTTCGTATGAACACGAATCAGGCTTTTGCAGGTCGGATCGAAATCCTTGCCCATGTGAGCGGCGTGCTTGAGGCTGCCATCAAGGTCGTAGGTCCACTGGTGATACGGGCACACGAGCATGCCCACCGTTGATTTGCCGGCCTGCTTCAGGCGTGCCCCGCGATGGCGGCAAACGTTGCGAAACGCTTGCACCTGCTCGTCGTCATCGCGCACGAGGATGATCGAGGACTTGCCGATGTCTATGGTCGAAACATCCCCAGGCTCCGGGATGTCCGCCGTCACGCCGACCAGAATCCAGTGCCGGGTGAAAAATATATCGACGTCGCTGTCGAAAATATCCTGACGCCCGAACAACGCGCCATGCATGCCATGACCGGGGGGGCGTGCAGTCACCAGTTCTTGTTGGGATTTCGCGACGGTGTTTGTCATCTGTTGCCTCACGGGGGCGATGTTGAATCGTCAGCAAGTGACGGTGAGGCAAGTATCAAAATGGTCCGGATTTGCGTCAATGCGCTTTAATTTCACCCTCGCATAGCTAAAAGTTATGCGAAGAATCGACAACTGACCTTAGTGTGAAAGTAGCGACTCATCCCGCAACCAATCGACGATGGCGTGCACCAGCGGGGTTATTTCCCGGCCGTTCGGAACAATCAGGTAATAGGCATCTTTCGGTTTCACCGCATAGTCAGTAATCCGCACCAATTCGCCGCTCAGCAACAGCGGGCGCAACAAACGGTTCCAGCCCAGCGCGACGCCATAGCCCTGCAACGCGGCCTGCACTGTGTCGTTGTAACTGCTGCAGCGCAGGCAGTAATTCACCTTGGGACGACTCTCGCCCAGCTCCTTGAACCAGCTGTTCCACGTCATCCAGCCTTCGAGCGTGGTGTCCGAATCGATCAGGTCGATGTGCAGGAAGTCGTCGACCGACAGCGGGGCAGGGTGCGTGGTCAGCCAGGCGGGGGAACACACCGGGAACACTTCTTCGTCAAACAGGAAAATCGCCGTGCCGTCCTCCCATTTGCAATTGCCGAAGCGCACGGCGATGTCGACGTCCTGTCGGTGCACGTCCGGATTGTGGACTTGGGTGATCAGGCGCAGTTGCAGCTTGGGTTGCGACAGGCGCAATGCAGCCAGCCGGGGCAGGATGCGCAGGTGTGAAAACGCCGCAGTGCAGGCGAGCACCAGTTCCTGCTCGGGAATCCCCTCGGAAATCTTGTCGAACACGTTCGCCATGCGCTGCATGGATTCGGCGACCACCGAATACAGCACGTAGCCTTCGCTGGTCAGTTTGATCGCCCGGTGCAGTCGATGAAACAACCGGGTGCCGAGGGTTTCCTCCAGGTATTTGACCTGCTTGCTGACGGCCGCCTGGGTCACGCCCAATTCTTGCGCCGCCAGCGTGAAGCTGCTCAACCGCGCGACGGCCTCGAATTCCATCAAGGCCGTCATGGACGGTATCAGTCGGCGGTAGCCCTTGACCTTCTTACTGGTTTCTTCACTGCCCATCTTGGTCGATCCTGAAGGAGAACGGAGCCGCTCAACCGGCGACACACTATCGCTTGTTCCGTTGCTCGCCGGGAAGTGCTCGCAAAGCCGTGTCGCAAACGCCTTGCGCCATGTCGCTACGGGTCAACCGGGCTGCTGGCAAAGTGCGCTTGGCAATAAGCTTTATGATGGAATGATCTAGAAATAAGCATTCCAAAAACGACGTGTTTCTTTTCTGTAACCGACTAGTTCATTTTTGAGGTGAACGCATAACTAAATGAATTAAAAAGAAATTAATCGAAATCTCGTTGTGTTTTTCCTGTGTTTTCTATGTATACACAAGAAATACAATCTATTGACCGACCCAAAAACCCGTGCGAGTCTCGACTCATCAGTCAGCCGCACCTGACCGCAAAACTGCCCTTGGAGGTCGTTGTGAAAAACGGCAAAACCAGTCTTTACGAAGATCTGAAACGTCAAATCCTGACGATGGAACTGGACCCTGACGAAGCGCTGGATGAGGTCATTCTCAGCGAGCGATATGGCTTGTCCCGCACGCCGGTCCGGGAAGTATTCCGACGCCTGGCCGGTGAAGGTTATGTCGACATTCGGGAAAACCGCGGTGCCCGGGTGATTCCAATGAATCACTCGACCCTGCGCAATTTCTTCCTCGTCGCACCGATGATTTACGCAGCCGTTGGCCGTCTGGCCGTTCAAAACTACAAGCCGCGCCAACTGGTCGACTTGAAGGACACGCAGCACCGGTTCCGCATCGCCACTACCTCAAGGGATGCGCTGGCCATGGTCGTCGAGAACAACCGTTTCCACGCGATCATGGGCGAAATGGCCGGCAATCAATACCTCCAGCCCAGCCTGGAAAGATTGCTGATTGACCACTCCCGTATTGGCAATACCTTTTTCCGGCCTCAAAACGAGGACATGGAAGAGCGTCTTGAGCTGTCGGCGGGCCACCACGATTTGTTTATCGAGGCGATTGAACGCCGCGATGAATCTGCAGTAGTCGATCTCGTGTTTGAGCACTGGGAACTGTCCCGGGAAAACATGGAGATTTTTATCGCGCCCCAAGGCATCAAGGCGGACGCGCTCGTTGATCTTCCACGCAATTCATTTCCGGAGAAATCATCTTGAAATTTGAAGGCATCTACACACCCGCAGTGACACCTCATAAACCGGATGGGGAAATAGACTGGAGCGTGTACTCCGAAGTACTGGAGTCGCTGATCGAGGCGAAAGTGCACGGCATTATCATCGGCGGTTCGACCGGCGAATATTATGCGCAGACCTCGGAAGAGCGTACCGAGCTTGCCGCTTATGCCAAAGATGTCATCGGCAGCCGGGTCCAGTTGATCGTCAGCACCGGGGCCATTCGTACCGAAGACTCGGTGCAATACGCCAAGGATGCCAAAGCGATCAAAGCGGACGCCATTCTCGTCACCAGCCCGCCGTACGCGCTGCCGACTTCCCAGGAAAACGCAATCCACGCGCTGACCATCGATCGCGCTGCCGACCTGCCGATCATGCTTTACAACTACCCCGGCCGCATGTCGGTTTCGATGGACGAGGATTACCTCACCCGTGTGAGCACCTCCAGGAATGTAGTTGCCATCAAGGAAAGCTCCGGCGACATGGGCCGCGTTCATCTGCTGGCCCGTGAGTTCCCGAACATCTCGCTGTCCTGCGGTTGGGATGATCAGGCTCTGGAGTTTTTTGCCTGGGGCGCCCGAAGCTGGGTGTGTGCCGGCTCCAACTTCCTGCCAACCGAACACGTGGCGCTTTATGAAGCCTGTGTGCTCGAAAAGGACTTCGACAAGGGCCGCCGGATCATGTCGGCGATGATGCCGCTGATGAATGCCCTGGACGGCGGCAAGTTTGTGCAGTCGATCAAATACGGTTGTGAACTGGCCGGCCTGAAAGTAGGGGACGTGCGCTTGCCGCTGCAACCTCTCGACCTGGAAGAAAAGCAAAGCCTGCAAACCATCATTGCCAATGTGAAGCGCGACGTTGCACGCATCACATCAGGAGCCAGCCATGGGTGATCTCCTGACCAAGGCCGAATATGCCGCCATCGCCAAAGACATTTCGTTCCCCTGCAATGCCTTCATCAACGGAGCGTTCAAACCCGCGATCTCGGGCAAAACCTTCGCCACGAACAATCCGGCGACCGGTGAGTTTCTGGCAGACGTCGCCGCTTGCGCGTCGGCAGATGTCGATCTCGCGGTCAGCAACGCCAAGGAAGCGTTTGAGGATGGCCGCTGGAGATCCATTTCTCCAAAAGAGCGCAAAACCGTCCTGTTGAAGTTTGCCGATTTGCTTGAACGGCATAGCCACGAACTGGCGGTCCTTGAGAGCCTCGACAGCGGCAAGCCAGTCAGTGAGTGCCAGTTGGTCGATGTGCCGGACACCATTCATACGCTGCGCTGGCACGCCGAGTTGATCGACAAGATTTATGACAACACCGCCCCTGTGGGCAGTGACGCACTGACCATGGTCGTGCGTGAGCCCATCGGGGTGGTGGGCTGCGTGCTGCCCTGGAACTTCCCGCTGCTGATGCTGGCCTGGAAAATCGGCCCGGCACTCGCCGCAGGCTGTTCGGTGATCGTCAAACCGGCCGAGCAGACCACGCTGACGACGTTGCGTGTGGCGCAACTCGCGTTCGAGGCGGGCGTCCCTGCTGGTGTGCTCAACATTGTCACCGGCACCGGAAAAGAGGTCGGCGAGCCGATCGGCCTGCATCACGACGTCGACATGGTGAGCTTCACCGGCTCCACCGCGACCGGCCGCCGTTTCCTGCACTACGCAGCCGATTCGAACCTGAAACGCATCGTTCTCGAGTGCGGCGGGAAAAACCCGGCCGTGGTGATGGACGATGCGCAAAACCTCGACCTTGTTGCTCAGCATGTCGTCAACGGCGCGTTCTGGAACATGGGCGAAAACTGCTCCGCAACCTCGCGGCTGATCGTCCATGCGTCTGTGAAAGATGAACTGCTGGAACGCATGGGCGCCTACATCCGCGAATGGAAAATGGGTGATCCACTCGACCCGCAAAACCGCGTCGGCGCGTTGGTCAGCCCCGAACATTTCGCGAAAGTGAAGTCGTACCTTGAGCATGCCAGCGTCGGCAAACTTGACGTTGTGTACGGCGGTGGCACCGAAGGCGGTGCGTTCGTCGAGCCGACCGTGATTGACGGTGTCGCGCCAGAGAGTCGGTTGTTCCAGGAAGAGATCTTCGGTCCGATTCTGTCGGTCACCACGTTCAGCTCGATTTCTGAAGCCATTGCCCTCGCCAATGACACGGTGTACGGCCTGGCCGCCTCGGTTTACACCGGCAGCCTGCGTCGTGCCATCAAGTTGGCGAGGGAGATACGCGCCGGGATCGTCACCGTGAACTGCTTCGGCGAGGGCGATGCTTCCACGCCGTTTGGCGGCTACAAGGAGTCCGGGTTCGGCGGTCGGGACAAATCGATTTTTGCCCACGATCAATACACCGAAATCAAAACCATCTGGATCGATGTGTCTGATCGGTCGGATGAAGAGAACGAAAAATGAGCACCCATACCATCAAGCGCCTTCCGGTAGACACCGGGGTTTCAGGTTGGGAGGCAATTTCCGTACGCACTGCGCCTGTTCGCCTGCTTGATGGCAACGTGACGGCGGACTGGCTGATTATCGGTGCGGGTTTTGCCGGCCTGTCTGCGGCTCGCAGGCTGGCTCAACTGCATCCGGGCTGCCGCATCGCGGTGGTGGATGCCCATGAAATTGCCAAGGGGCCGGCGGGCAGGAACTCGGGGTTCATGATCGATGTGCCGCACAGCCTTTCCTCCGGGGAGTATTCGGTGGGCGGTGAGTCGGCAACGGCACTGGAGATTGCCCAGAACCGTTTTGCCATTGCGTTTGCCGCCGACGCTGCTCGTGAATATGGCATGTCTGCGCAGACGTTCGACCCTTCCGGCAAGATCAACGCCGCCGCCACCGAGCGGGGGATGAAACTCAATGACAACTATGCCAAATCGTTAAAAGGCATTGGCGAGCGGTTTGAAGTGCTGGACGCCGCGCAGATGCGAGACATCACCGGTTCCACTTATTACCACAACGGGCTGTATACGCCTGGTGCGGTGATGATTCAGCCAGCGCAATATATTCGGGATCTTGCAAACGGACTTGATCGGCAGATTGAACTGTATGAGCGTTCACCGATTGTGGAATTGTCCCGGGCGGGAATTGGCTGGAGGGCGAAGTCTCATCGTGGTTCCGTTAGTGCGCCTAAAGTCATTCTTGCGGTCAATGGTCATATTGAAGACTTCGGTCACTTTCAAGGCCGGTTGCTGCATGTCTTTACTTACGCCTCAATGACGGCTGCTTATAGTCATGATGAGTTTTCAAGGCCGGTTACCGGTAAAGATCGTTGGGCCTTATTGCCAGCGGACCCGATGGGCGCGACAGTTCGCAAGATAACTTCGAATGGACTTTCGCGGATTGTTATCCGCACCAAGTTTACCTATGACCCGAGTATTCAAGTCACACCGATGCGTGTCGCAGCGGTGGCCGAAGAACAACGGCACTCTCTGGATGCGCGTTTCCCGGAGTTGAAATCGACGCCGCTGGAATTCAGCTGGGCAGGGCGGCTTTGCCTGAGTCGCAACAGCGCTCCCGCCTTTGGCGAAATCGAGGAAAACCTCTATTCCGCTTGCTGCGAAAACGGGCTGGGCACGGTTAAAAGCACATTGGCAGGCGTGATGGCTGCCGAGTTGGCCAGCGGTCACCATTCACAGGTTTTGCAAAGTTTCAGTCAACTGCCAGGGCCTAGCCGGCTTCCACCAAAGATATTGACGATGTTGGGTGTCAACTCGGTTATTCGCTGGCAGGCGCTCAGAGCAGGGCGAGAAGGCTGAATAGTTTCAAACCACCGGCTTTTATTTCATAAAGGCCTAATCTCTAGTTTTAACCGTAGATCGGAGCACGCCATGAAAAAGATTTGGAAGGCAGTCTGCGCTGTCGCTGTGGCCGGCGTTATGTGTTTGCCAGTTCACGCCGAAGAAAAAAATATCACCATGGGTACTATGACGTGGGAGGACTTGACGCCAATTACAGGTATTACCAAGAAGGTGCTTGAAGACTCTGGTTATACCGTAAAAGTTGTAGAGTTCTCCGAGTGGGGCATCGCTTATGCGGCATTAAGCAAAGGTGATGTTCAAGTGCTGGCGTCGCAAACGGACTATGCGGCAAACGATTACTGGAACAAAAACAAGAACAAAATCGAGAAACTCTCGCCGGTTTCGTTTGGCCTCTACCAAGGGCTTGCGGTACCGAGTTATGTCGACATCGATTCCATCGACCAGTTGAACGCCAATTCGGAAAAACTGGGCGGCAAGATCATCGGTATCGAACCGGGTTCCGGCCTGATGAACGATGCGACCAATGTGGTTAAGGCCTATGACCTCAAGCTGAAACTGGTGGAAGGCAGTACCACGGCAATGACGGCGGCGTTGAAGTCGGCAGTCGACCGTAAAGAGCCAGTAGTCGTCACCGTTTGGGATCCGTCCTGGATGACCAAGAAATTCGATCTCAAATTCCTGAAAGATCCGAAAGGCATCTTCCCGCCGCTGCAAGGCTACTACTGGATCGGCCACAAAGGCTTCGCTGAAAGCAATCCGCGTGCGCGTGAACTGATGGCGAGCGTGTACGTGCCAATCGCCGACATCACCGCGATGAACGCCGAAGTCAAAGATGGAAAGACCATGGACCAGGCCATCAAGGGCTGGACCGATAGCCACAGCGAGCTGCTAAAGCGCTGGGAAAATATCAAGAACTGATTGCTGATGCCTTACGCCACTGCCGCCCTTTGATTCATTAGAGAAACCAGAAAACTGGTTCACGGGTTACGAAAATGACAACGGCCAAAATAGACACTAACGAAGTGCTGATAGATTGCCAGTCAGTCTGGAAAATCTTCGGGAAAGCCGCACCGGCAGCGATGAACGCTGTCACTCAGCAAGGGCTGACCAAGACTCAGATCCTGCAAAACTACGGCTGTGTGGTCGGGGTCTCCGACGTCAGCCTTCAGGTTCGAAGAGGCGAAATCTTCTGCATCATGGGCTTGTCCGGCAGTGGCAAATCCACCTTGATCAGGCTCCTCAACAAACTGATCACACCGAGCTCAGGCAAAGTGCTGGTCAAAGGCAAGGACCTGTCTTCCCTGACGCCGGCGCAGCTTCGAGAGGTGAGGGCGCGTCACATCGGCATGGTCTTCCAGAGTGTGGCGTTGTTGCCCAATCGAACGGTGCTGGAGAACACGGCATTCGGTCTGGAAGTGCAGGGCGTCGGCAAGGCTGAGCGGTACAAAGTGGCCGAGCAGGCACTGGCCAAAGTAGGGCTGAGCGAATGGTCATCGCGTTACCCCACGGAGTTGTCTGGCGGCATGCAGCAACGTGTCGGCCTGGCCCGCGCCATTACTGCCGACCCTGAAGTGATTTTGATGGATGAGCCTTTCAGTGCGCTTGATCCATTGATTCGCCGGCAGTTGCAGGACGAGTTTCGCCAGCTGACCAAGGAGCTTGGCAAGTCCGCGGTTTTCATCACTCACGACCTGGACGAGGCCATCCGCATCGGTGATCGCATCGCGATCATGAAGGATGGCGTGATCATCCAGGTCGGCACCGCCGAGGAAATCGTGCTTAACCCGGCGGACGATTATGTCGCGGAATTTGTGGCAGGTATTTCCCGGCTGCACCTGGTCAAGGCTCACTCGGTCATGACGCCAGTCGAGCCTTTCAAGGTCGCAAACCCGGGATGCGACATTTCCAGGCTGAGCAAGACTTCGCTGGGCGCAGACATCAACGAACTGATCGGATTGACGATGAAGTCCGAGCGCGACGCGCTGGCAGTCATCGACAACGGCGTGGTGGTGGGCATCATTACGCCGCGCGATTTGCTTCGCGGCGTTCAGGGCATTCCGAATGAATTCTCGGCTTCAACAACCGACACCGTTCTGGAGGCATCGACATGAGCATTCCGGACTTTTCCGATCAATTCGACACGACCATCGACTCGAGTCTGGAATGGCTCTCGGACCACGGCGAGTTTTTGTTCGACGGCATCAATGCACTGCTGACGGGCGTCTACAAAAGTGTGCTCTGGTGCATTGCCTATCCGCCGTATTACCTCGTCGCGCTGGCCATCGCCCTGATCGGATGGCGGGTGGTGGGCGCCCGGTTCGCGATTCTCGCCGGCCTCGCGCTGGTGTTCTGCGACGTGATCGGCTTGTGGCCAGAGACGGTCAGCACGCTTGCGCTGGTGCTGACGGCCACCGTACTGGCGCTGGTGGTCGCGATTCCATTGGGCGTGCTGGCCGGCCTCGCGCCGTCGGTTGATCGCGTGGTCGATCCGGTGCTGGACCTGATCCAGACCATGCCGCCCTACATCTACCTGTTGCCGGCCATCGCGCTGCTGGGCTACGGCCCGGCCACCGCACTGCTGGCGACTTTTATCGTGGCCGTGCCGCCGGCGATACGCCTGACATCCCTGGGGATTCGGATGACCCCGCGAGAGTTCATCGAGCTGGGCGATGCCAGTGGTGTCACTGGCTGGCAAATGTTCTTCAAGATTCGCCTGCCGTTCGCCAAGCCCAGCATCATGGCCGGGGTGAACCAGAGCTTGATGATGGCGTTCGGCATGGTGGTTATCGCCGGCATCGTCGGCTCCGGCGGTCTGGGTGAATCGATCTACGGCGCCGTTCGCACACTGGATATCGCCAAGTCGATCAACGCGGCCATCGCCATCGTCATTCTGACCATGATTCTGGACCGGTTGGCGCAGCACGCTGCCCGCTCGCGGATGGGAGAAAGCCAATGAGTGCCTCAGAACTGCAATTTTCCCCGGGCGAATTCCTGGCGCCCGCAGTCGATTGGCTGAACGCCAATCTGCACGGTGTGTTCAAAGGCATCAGCCAAGTCATCGAGGCGGTGCTGGGCGCGGTGGAGTCCGCGTTGCTGGCGCCGCATCCTTATCTGTTCATCGCCATCGTCGTGGTCGGCGCGTTCTTTTTCGCCAACAAGCGCGTCGCGGTGTTTGCGGCCTTGATGTTGGCGTTTTGCCTCTTTGCCGGCCTTTGGGCGGCCTCCATGCAAACCATCGCGCTGGTCTCGGTGGCGGTGTTGATCTCGGTGGCCATCGCCTTTCCGCTCGGTGTGCTGGCGGCACGGGTAAAGCGCGTGGATGAAGCCTTCCTGCCGATCCTCAACATCATGCAGACCGTGCCACCGTGGGTTTACCTGATTCCCGCCGTGATGCTGTTCAGCCTCGGGCGAGTGCCGGCGATCATCGCGACCATCGTCTACGGCATTCCGCCGATGCTCAGGCTGACCACCCTGGCGTTCAAACAGTTGCCGAAAGACCTGCTGGAACTGGGCCAGGCGTCCGGCGCTTCACCCCGGGACATTCTGTTCAAGATCGAACTGCCGACAGCCGCGCCGACGCTGTTGGTCGGGCTCAACCAATGCATCCTCATGTCCCTGGCGATGGTGGTGTTGGCGGGCCTGGTTGGTGCCGGAGGTCTCGGTGCTGAAGTGACACGAGGTCTCTCCAGAATGGAGATGGGCCTGGGGCTGCGCGCCGGTCTGGCGATCGTCGCAGTTGCACTGTTGCTGGACCGGCTGACACGCGGCGCGTTGCAGCGTCACTCCCCACGCGCACTTCTTTGAGAGACCTTCAGAATGAGACGTAGCTTTTTTTGTGTCGACTCCCATGCGTGCGGGAACCCGGTGCGGGTCGTGACCGGCGGCGGACCTCTGCTGCCGTCCGTTTCGATGGCCGAACGCCGTGAGATTTTCGTGCGTGACCATGACTGGGTTCGCACCGCGCTGATGTTCGAACCCCGTGGGCACGACATCATGTCCGGCGTGATCATCTACCCGTCGAACCGCGACGATTGCGATTTTGGTGCGTTGTTCATCGAAGTCAGCGGCTGCCTGCCAATGTGCGGGGCGGGTACGATCGGCTTGTCCACCGTGGTGATCGAAGAGGGGCTGGTCACGCCGCGCGAGCCGGGCCGGCTGGCCATCGAAACACCGGCCGGGCGCGTCGATGTCGACTACGTCATGAGCGGCGAATACGTGGACTCGATCCGACTGTTCAACGTGGCCAGCTACCTGCACAGCGCCGACGTGGTGGTCGAGGTGCCGGGCGTTGGAACCTTCACCGTCGACATTGCCTATGGCGGCAATTTCTATGCAGTGGTTGAACCACAAGAAAGTTGGGCCGGCCTGACAGGGATGACGACCGCAGACATCGTCAGCCTGAGTCAGAAACTTCGCTCGGCATTGGCAGGCGTGTGTGATCCCGTGCATCCCGAAAACAGCCGGATCAGTGGCGTTCACCATGTCATCTGGTGCGACGACGAACACGGTACCGCCGCCGATGGCCGCAGTGCGGTGTTCTACGGCGACAAGGCGATTGACCGTTCACCCGGCGGCACCGGGACGTCGGCGCGGATGGCGCAGCTGGTGGGGAAGGGCCGGTTGCGCGTGGGCGAGACGTTCCGCAATGAGAGCCTGATCGGCACGATCTTCGAAGGCAAAGTCGAGTCTGCGGAGAAAGTCGGCCCTTTCGACGGCATTCGCCCCAGCATCGGTGGCTGGGCGCAGATTACCGGGCACAACACCATTTTTGTCGATGACAAGGACCCGCTTCGTCATGGCTTTCAGTTGGCATGATCAGGTGTAAATGGCGCTAGGGTGTTTTGAGCGCCAGCAGGTAGCATTAGGTTTTATCTACGCCGTAACCGAGTGCCAAAAACTTTGATCGAACGACGCCAATTTAGCGGAGGCATGAAGGGGAAAAATCTTCGCTATCTGAACGACAACCCCGACGAGCCTGTTCAGCTGACACGGACAGGCTTTTTGCTGCTCGAACATTTTTCGCTGCCGGCGTTTACGCAGGCGCTGGATACGATCGTCACGGCGAATCTGCTACGGCCAAAACTGTTCTCGTCGCGCACGTTCGGCTTGCACGACGGGGAGGTCGTCAGCGATCTGGGGCTGGTCATCCGGCCGGATGCGCGCATCGATTGTTCCGCCGTAAACGAACTCGATCTGTTGGTTATTTGCGGTGGTTACAGGACCGAGCTGAAAGCCTCTGACGAGTTGACCAGTCTGTTGAGAGCGGCCGCCGACCATGGCGTGAGCCTGGCCGGTTTGTGGAATGGCGCCTGGTTCCTCGGGAGTGCCGGCTTGCTCGACGGCTATCGCTGCGCGATTCACCCCGAACATCGTCCCGCGCTCGCGGAAGTGGCGAAAGCGACGCATGTCACCAGTGAGCCTTTTGTCATTGATCGAGACCGGCTCACGGCGTCCAGTCCTTCGGGCGCGTTCCACATGGCGCTGGACTGGATCAAGAGCTTGCACGACAAGGCTCTTGTCGAAGGGATCGAGGACATCCTCGCGTTTGAAGAGTCGCGTTACCGGCGGATCAAACCGACGGAAAATGTCTGCGTGAGCGCACCCTTGCGTGAGGTGGTGAAGCTGATGGACGCCAACCTCGAAGAACCTTTGGAGCTGGAGCAGTTGGCCGTCTACGCAGGCCGTTCTCGCCGCCAACTCGAGCGTCTGTTCAAGGAACAGCTCGGCACCACGCCTCAGCGCTATTACATGGAATTGCGCATTACTGAAGCGCGGCGCCTGCTGCAGCACACGGAACTGTCCCAGGTGGATGTGCTGGTGGCCTGTGGTTTTGTGTCACCGAGTCATTTCAGCAAGTGCTACAGCTCGTATTTCGGGTACAGGCCGTCCAAGGAAAAACGGCTGGTCAAATAACCCCCCCCCTCGAAAATTGTAGGAGCGAGCCTGCTCGCGAAGGACTCCAGAACACCGCGTTTAGCCAGATAACACGCGTTTTCGTTTACGTCCATCGCGAGCAGGCTCGCTCCTACAGTTGAAGTGTTCGTCACGACATGCGTTGTCGTACGACTATCTGATTTTCAAATACCCACGGCCACACCCGGACCACTAATCTCTTCAAGGGCGGCACAGCCTTTGCCGTTCGGCGTGTTGTCTGTCGAGACGAACGGCCATTTTCCGGATTGACAGCCGGGTAGGGGAGTCGTTATAAAAGGCGCAGTTGTACGACGACATACGATGTTACACCCCTAAAAACAAAAACCGGGTCCCATCATGAACTCAATCCGCTTTCCAGCCTTCCCGCATACCGCTTCTTGTGGTCCGGTCCTGATTGCCTGCCCAGGCGCTCAGTCATCCCCGTTATCTGTAGCAACCTCCCGATTGCACGTGCTACTCGTCTGACGATTGCCACGGAGCAGTTCGCTGCGCGTAAGAATTGATCTCGCTTGAAACCGAGAGATCATCACCACAATCCAATAATAAAGTGATGCCATGAATCTGAACGAGCCCATCAATGCGCAACGTGTCGGCCAGTCCGTCGGCAAATATCGCTGGACGATCTGTGCACTGTTGTTCTTCGCCACCACCGTCAACTACCTCGACCGCCAGGTGCTCAGCCTGTTGGCACCGGATCTGTCGACGCAATTTGGCTGGAGCAACAGCGACTACGCCAACATCGCTTCCGTTTTCCAGTTTGTGTACGCGATATCCATGCTGTTTGCCGGCCGTTTCGTCGACAAGATCGGCACCAAGAAGGCCTACATCATCGCGATCGCTGTCTGGTCGACCGGCGCCATGATGCATGCCTTTTCAGTGCCGATGGGCGAGGGCATCGCGGCGGTGAGCAGTGCGTTCGGTCTTGCGGTGATCCCGGTCTCGATTGCCGGTTTCATGCTGTCCCGCGCCGTGCTGGCGATAGGCGAGGCGGGTAACTTCCCGATTGCGATCAAGGCCACGGCCGAATACTTCCCGAAGAAGGAACGCTCCTTCGCCACCGGTATCTTCAACTCCGGTGCCAACGTGGGCGCGATCCTGGCGCCGATCTGCGTGCCGCTGATTGCCGCCCTGTGGGGTTGGGAAGCGGCGTTCATCGTGATCGGCATGCTGGGCTTTGTCTGGGTGGCCGTGTGGATTGCGCTGTACGAAAAACCTGAAAATCAAAAACGCCTCTCGGCAGAGGAACTGGCCTTCATTCGCAGCGATGCGCAGGTGATTGCCACCCCGGCACCGGGCGTTGCCGAGAAAAAAGTCTCGTGGTTCAAGTTGCTGACCTACCGCCAGACCTGGGCGTTCGCCTTCGGCAAATTCATGACCGACGGTGTGTGGTGGTTCTTCCTGTTCTGGCTGCCAACCTACCTGTCGGCGCAGTACGGCATGAAGGGCGCGGCCATCGTGTTGCCTTTGGCCGTGCTGTACAGCATGACCATGGTCGGCAGTATCGGCGGCGGCTGGTTCCCGAGCTATTTCATGGCACGTGGCGATGCGCCGTATGACGGCCGGATGAAAGCCATGCTGGTCATCGCCTTCTTCCCGCTGCTGGTGTTGCTGGCTCAGCCACTGGGTTACATCAGCTTTTGGGTACCGGTGATATTGATCGGCATCGGGGCGTCGGCGCATCAGGCGTGGTCGTGCAACATCTTCACCACCGTGTCCGACATGTTCCCGCAAAAATCCATCGCGTCAGTGGTCGGCATTGGCGGTTTGGCCGGCGGCATGGGCGGGGTTGCGATGACGAAGCTTGGCGGTTGGGTATTCGACTACTACAAATCGATCAACGATATTCACACCGGCTACATGATCATGTTCGCCATCTGTGCGGTGGCCTACCTGGTGGCGTGGAGCGTGATGAAACTGCTGGTACCGCGCCATAAGGAAATCACCGATCTGTAATCGGCTGGCTTGAGAGGTTGAACCGGTGACGGCGCTGGTAGCCGTCACTGGTTCCGTTTCGCATGCTGGTCAATTCTTGTGTCACCCGGGGGAGGGGTGACACTCGACGGGGCCGGCGGCACGTGGATGACGAACATCAGAGGAACGAGCACTTCCGATAACATCGCGTGCGATGTACAGTCAGGCCTTGCGATCCATTTGTCTTTGGCCCGGAGAATGCTCATGAAACCCACTGAAAAGACATCCGCCCTCGACCTGAAACTTTCCGACTTCCTGTGTTTTGCGGTCTATTCCTCCAACCTCGCCTTCGGCAAGGCTTACAAGCCAATGCTCGAACGGCTCGGACTCACCTACACGCAATACATCACCCTCGTGGCGCTGTGGGAGGAAGACAACCAGACCGTTGGCAGCCTCGGCGAAAAACTGTTCCTGGAATCCAACACCCTCACTCCGATCCTGAAGAAGTTGGAAGCCATGGGGTATGTGCTGCGCCAGCGCGATCCGGAAGACGAACGCCAGGTGCGGATCAGCCTCACAAAAGAGGGGCGAAAATTGCGTGAAGGTCTCTCCGAAGACGGCTTCCCGCAAACCGGTCTGGATGCCGACGACTTCGTGCAATTGCAGCAGGCAATCGTCAAGTTACGGGGCAACCTCATCCGTACGACGAAAGACCGGGAGTAGGGCGATTCAACCGTTCGAGCCTGTCTACCCGAAGGCAAGACGACAGGCAGTTCATCACACAACCCGCGCCGGCGCTTTACCCTGCCACCCTCACAAAGCATCATGTGCGGCCCGCACTTATGCCAACGGTGCCGGACATCCGTGGTGAAAAGGAACTGCAGTTGAACGAACAGACATTGTCCATGCGCCTGGAGCGCGTGGCTGCGCATATGCCAGCCGGTGCGCGCCTGGCCGATATCGGCTCGGATCATGCCTATTTGCCGGTGGCGTTGATGCGCCGTGGCGCCATCGCATCGGCGGTGGCGGGCGAGGTGGCATTGACGCCGTTCCACTCGGCCGAACGCACCGTGCGCGAAAACGGTCTGGACCAGCACATCACCGTGCGCCTGGCCGATGGCCTGGCGGCAATCGAGCCGGGAGACGGGATCACCGCGATCAGCCTCTGCGGCATGGGCGGCGAGACGATCCGCGACATCCTCGACAGCGGCAAGGCGCACCTGAGCGGCCAGGAACGCTTGATCCTGCAGCCCAACGGCGGCGAGCAGCCACTGCGCCAATGGCTGATGGAAAATGGCTACCGCATCCTCTGCGAGGAAGTGCTGCGCGAAAACCGTTTCGACTACGAAATCATCGTCGCCGAGCGCGCCGGACCGGTGACGTACACTGCCGAAGAACTGTACTTCGGCCCGCTGCAGATGCAGGCACGCACCCCGGCGTTCCTGGTCAAATGGCAGCGCATCCTGCGCCACAAGCAACAGACCCTGACCCAGTTCGCCCGCGCGCGACAGGCTGTGCCTGAGGAGAAGGTGCAGGATGTTGCCCGGCAGGCGCGGTGGATTAGTGAGTTGCTGGCTTGAGTACGTTTCTGGGGTTTGTACGCAAGTTAGCCCGTCAGGCTCATTGACCTGCCGCTATTCACTGCGCAGAGCCGCCACCGGATGCAGGCGGGCCGCCCGCAGTGCCGGAGCCAAGCCGGCGAGAATGCCGAGCACCGCCGCCAGCAGCAGCGCCAGCAGCAGAAACAGCGGCTGCAGCGCCAAGGGCAGGCTCGGCATGGCCAGATGCAGTAGTCCGAGCAGGAGGCCCATCAACAGCAGACCAAGTAGACCACCGGCCAGGGACAGCAGCGTCGCTTCGGCGAGAAACAGCCCGAGCACCTGCCGCGGGCTGGCACCAATCGCCCGCAACAGGCCGATTTCCGCCGTGCGCTCGCCCACAGTGGTAGTCATGATGGTGAGAATGCCGACGGCGCCGACCAACAGGGAAATGCCCCCCAAGGCAGCGATGGCCAGGCTCAGGGTGCCGAGAACGCGGTTGAAGCTGCGCAGCATGTCGTCCTGGGTGCTCAGACTGAAGTCCTCCACGCCGTGCCGTTCGCCGAGCACCTGGCGAATCTGCCGGCTCAACGCCCGAGAAGTGGTGCCGGCGCCGAACACCACATGGACTTTGACCACCCCGGTGTGGTTGAACAGGCTTTCTGCCCAATCCACCGGGATGTAGGCGATATCGTCGAGGTTGAAGCCGAGCAACTGGCCCTTCTCCGCCATCACGCCGATCACCCGGAAACGCACGCCGCCGACGCGGATCAGCTCGCCCAGCGGATTGCGTGCACCGAACAGCTCGACACGCAGCTGATGGCCGAGCACCACATAGGGCGGCGAACGACCGTCACGGGCCACGGGCAGGAACTCGCCCAGGCTCAGTTGCATGCGCCAGGCCTGCGCCAGCTGATGGCCGCCACCGAGAATGTCGCTGCGCCGGCTCAGTTGACCGAACTGGATATCCCCGCTGCCCTGAATGATCGGCACCGCCGCCTCGACATGCGGCAAGCGCCGCAGGGCGTCGGTATCACTGATAGTCAGTGGCCGTACGCTGCCGAGCAGACCGCCGAGGCCGCTGGTCTGGGTCTTGCCCGGGCGCACAGTGATGATCCGCGTACCAAACTGCGAGAAGTTCTCCAGCACATAGCCGCGCACGCCTTCGCCTATGGCCGTGAGCAGCGCCACGGCGGCTATCCCGATCGCTACCCCGAGCAGGGTCAGCAGGCTGCGCAAGGGTCGACAGGTCAGCGCCGAGCTGGTCAGCCGGAAACCATCTCGCCAGCGCATCAGTGCGCTCCCGGCGGGCGCAGCGCCGCCACCGGCTCCAGCGCCGAGGCCCGAGCGGCCGGCAGCCAGGCGAACAGCAGCGCCGTGCCGAGTGCCAGCAGCACCGCGCTAGCCCGCGCCCACCAGGGTGCATAGAGCGGCAGATCGAACGCCAGGCGCCCCAGCCAGAGCAAGGTTTCGGCCAGAAGTAGCCCCGCTAGCGCCCCTGTCAGGGCGAGCAGAGCCGCCTCGCCGAGGAACAGCAGGCGCAGCTGCGCCGCCGTCACACCTATGGCTTTGAGCAGGCCGATCTCGGCGCTGCGCTGGCTCACCGCAATCCAGGTCACGTTCATGATCAGGATACCTGCCACCAGCAGGCTGATCGCGGCAATCCCGGCCACTGCCAGGGTCAGCACCCCGAGTATCTCGTCGAAGGCGCTGAGCAGGCTGTCCTGACTGATCAGGGTGATGTCTTCCTTACCCTCGTGGCGCTCCTTGAGCGCGGCGAGTATCAGCCGCTTGCTACGGTCGAGAAAGCTCGGACCACGCACCTCGACAAACACCCGCAACAACCCCTCGCGATTGAACAAGGCCTGGGCACTGGCCACCGGGATGATCAACATCTCGGCGAAATCCATCCCCAGGGATTCGCCCCGCTCACCGAGGATGCCGACCACCCGGAAGCGCCGGTCGCCGGCGCGCAACCATTCACCCAGGGCCGGGCGCGCACCGAATAGCTCGCGCCGGAGTTTGCCGCCGATCACGCAGACGGCCTCGGCCTGCTCAGGGTCCAGCGCCGGCAGGGGTTGGCCCTGGACGACCGTCAGTTGGCGAATGGCGAAGAAGTCCCGGGTGGTGCCCAGGGTCAGCACCTCACGATTGCGGTTGCCGACTATCACCTCCAACTGTCCGGCCTGCAGCGGCGCGCCCCGGCGGATGCCCGGCAACTGGGTGATGGCCTGGACGTCCTGCAAGGTCAACTCGTGCGGCGTCAGGCCGGTGAGCGGCGGCATGCGCCCCGTGGTTTCCTTGCGGCCCGGGAAAACGATAAGTATGTCGCGCCCGAGCAGCGAGAACTCGTTCAGGACGAAGGCCCGCGCCCCCGCGCCGAGACCGGTGAGCAGATTGACCGCAACCACCCCGATAGCGATGGCCAGCAGCAGCATCAGGCTGCGCGAGCGATGCCCACGCAAGGCGCCGAGCCAGAAGCCCAGGGCATCGGCAGCGCGCATCAGGTCAGCGCCCGTTGCGGCGCAGCAGTGTGGATTCGCCCGTCACGCATGTGTAACTGGCGCTGCGCGCGGGCGCCCAGGCTGGCGTCGTGGGTCACCACTATCAGGGTCAGGCCCTCGCCGTTGAGCTCCTCCAGCAGGCTGAAGACCTCGGCGCCGGCCTGGCTATCGAGATTGCCGGTGGGCTCGTCGGCCAACAACAGCGCCGGTTGCATGACCATCGCCCGGGCGATGGCGACGCGCTGGCGCTGACCACCGGACAGCTCGGCCGGGCGGTGGGCAATGCGCTCGCCCAACCCCAGGCGCGCCACCAATTGGCTGCTGCGCTTGTGCCGTTGCGCCGCGCCGATGCCGGCGAGGACCATTGGCAGCTCGATGTTTTCCAGCACCGTCAGCCGTGCGATCAGGTGGTAGGACTGGAACACGAAACCTATCAGTTGGCTGCGCAATTGGGCGCGCCGCGCCTCGCTCAGCGTCGCCGTGGCCTCGCCCTGCAGCCAGTATTCGCCGGCGCTCGGTGCATCGAGCAAACCGAGGATGTTCAGCAGGGTCGACTTGCCCGAGCCCGACGGGCCCATCACCGCCATGTAGTCACCGGCGGCGATGTCCAGATCCAGGCCGTCCAGCCCCATCACCTGCTGCTCGCCCAACTGGAAACTGCGGCTACCGCCGCGCAGACGGATCATTGCTCAGTCTCCGCCGCATCCACCGGGATCACCGCCACGTTGTCCTTGAGCCCTTCCTGCTCGAGGCTGGCGACTATCCGCGCGTCCTCGTCCAGCCCTGCGAGCACCTCGGTCCAGCGCCAGTTGCTCAACCCGGTTTGCACCTCCACCTCGCGTAACACCCGGGCGGTCGGGTCATATCGCAGCACGTGCTGCCCCTCCAGCAGGGTCTCGGTGGGGATGCGCAAAGCACGTGCGCGCTGCTCCAAGAGGATCTCGACATCGGCGCTATAGCCGGTGAGCAGGACCAGATCGGCCGGCGGCTGGTCGAAGCGCACCTCGACATCGACGGTGCGCGCCTGCTTCTCCAGTTCACGCACATAGGGCGCGATGCGGCTGACGCGGCCGGCGAAATGCTGGCCACGGAAGGCATCCAGGCTGATCCGCACGGCGGTTCCGGGGCGAACCCGGGCAGCGTCCACCTCATCGATCGGCGCCTCGACATACAGGCAGCTGTCGTCGATCAGGTCGATCGCCGGCGGCGTGGGAATACCCGGCGGCGAAGGGGTGACGAACTCGCCGAGTTCGCCGTTGATTTCTGCGACTATGCCGGCGAATGGCGCACGCAGGGTCGTCTGCTCCAGCAGTGAACGCTGCAACTGCAGGCTGGCGTCGGCCTCGCGGATCAGCACGGCAGTGGCACTGCACATCAGCTTCGCCAGGTGAGCCTTGGTCTCGGCCTGATCGAGACGATCGGCGGCAACCAACTTGCGGTCGGCCAGAAGGCCCAGGCGATCTAGGTCGCGCCGATCCAGATTAGCCTGCTGGCAGCGCTGTTCGCGGGCGTTGCGTTGGGCCTCCAGCCGCGCCTCGGCCTCCTGCAGCCGGGCCTGTTGCTCGTCCTGTCGCAGGCGCATGAGCACCTGCCCCGGCTGAACCCGCTGGCCCTCGCCGATCAGCAACTCGGCAACCTGGCCGCCGACATTGAAGGACAGATGCGAGCGTCGACAGGACTTCAGCGTACCCGCGCGAGTGTTGGCCACCAGCGTCTCCACCGGCCCCCGCTCAACCTCTAGCAGCCTGACCGGCAACGGCTGTGGTCGACTCAACCAGCCACCAAGCACCATCAGACAGGCCAGCATCGACGAGCCAATCAATAATTTGCGCATGGACTGCACCTCCTCCCACATGGCTTGAGCCTAGGTCAGGAAGGTAAAAGCTCAACGCGAAGCGCCATTTATCCGACGATTTTCAGACGAACGTCAGAAAAATGGCGAATGAGATTTATTTCTCTCGCAACTGCTATCCCCCAGCCATGCCAACTCACTAAAATTCCTTGCCGCGGCGACGCTACGACGTCGAAATATCCCCGGAAACTGTGCCACCCTTTGCCCATACCCGAATGTCTTCAAGCGACCCAGGCTGTGTGAAAACGCATGCACCGTTTTGTAGTCGGCATTGCTACGTAAAACCTGTCGGTGTTTGGTTCATCAGCAGAGCGGAAATTTGCGTAGGAACGCGATTTTCGTTCCAGTCCTGACTGTCAAACCTGCTCTAAAACGTTTCCACGCAGCCTCGACCCATAGCTGTCGGTCAGCATTGGCTCAAATTGGCCGAAAGCTGCGTGTTGGACTCAAGG
Organism: Pseudomonas sp. GM60; assembly: GCF_000282415.1. Lineage (NCBI taxonomy): Bacteria > Pseudomonadati > Pseudomonadota > Gammaproteobacteria > Pseudomonadales > Pseudomonadaceae > Pseudomonas > Pseudomonas sp. GM60. The sequence continues at coordinate 9,524 of NZ_AKJI01000111.1, read as the reverse complement.
TCTCAAACTAGTGACGCAGGTCTAGGTAGACCGGGTAGGCGCGACTGATTTTCGTGCTCGAAGAAAAAACCCCGCACTCGGCTCAAGTGTGGGGCTTTCTGGTTGAGCGAAGGGGGATTTTCTCACTTCGGTTCGGGTCGTTACGGGTAACACTGTGGTTCAGTCCGGAGGGCGATCGGCCTCATCCACCGTCAGAGCGTTCCAAGGGGCAACTCCATCGCTACGAGAGTGCTCAACGCCAACATAATCAGCAACGCTATAAACATTAGGCTCAAATGAGCGACCTGCTTATAACGGGGTATCGGCCTATTCGTGATTCGAGCAATTGATTTAACAGTGGAAGACATCACCAATCCTCCCTTTTGCGCAGAACACCCAATAGTTCCTGAAGGTGTACATCAGAATCACCGGCAGGATGAACAGCGTGCCAATCAAGGCGAACAGCTAACTGGTGGCCGGTGATGTCGCCGCCCACAGGCTGACGGATGGCGGGATGATGTCCGGCCAGCAAGGTCAGCAAGGTCAGCAAGGCATCCGGCGCGGCCTTGGGGGCGGCCGGCGGGTTAGTAGATGCCGAAGGGGCCGTCGGTGGTGGCGGACCGAAATCATCCAGCGGCATGGCGTTGGCGGTGGTCAGGGTAAGGCGCATCGGACAGCGCAGGCTTGACCCGAGCAGAAAGGCGACGGAGCGGCATGGTGGTGTCGCGCGTTTCATTTTTCACCCCTCCCGTCATGCCGAATCTGGCAAGCCCTGTCGTCTGCATGATGTCCGGGACGACAGCTATTGCGGGTACGAGGGGGCGGTGCAACTAATGAGCCATTTCAATAGAGCGAAAAAAGTTCAACTTAATTAATAAACTGCTTCCGGGCGTTTCGAGTTAGAGAAAAGGTGAGTGGGGAATATTCCTCAAGTCAGGTGGTAAACGCCCGGTAGGGTGGGTGTAATTCCCCATTTATGGAGATCGTAGCGACCCTGTTTCACCGACCGCGTTTGGTAGGGGCTGCTTGCCCTAAGGCGAGATGGATTTAGCCGGTCGAGAAAGGCCGCTTTTGGCTGTGGACTCAAACGGTCGATGCAACACTCTTTCTGCTTACACAGAATTTAGTTGTGTTGCATCGACCGGTTGAATCCACAGTTGATAGCGACCTATCGCGAGGAGTAGCCAACGACCCAATGTAGTCATCCAGTTCAAGCGACTACCCCTGCGCTTTCTTCAGCCCTTTCAAGCGCACATTCGCCCTTTGCACAGCGGCCATTTTTTCTGGCCGCTTCATGCGTTTCCACTTTCTGATGTCTTCCTTGCTCCGTCCACAACTCACACACAGATCGCCACTCAGTTGGCAAACCGAGATGCAGGGGTTTTCGATTTCTTTAGCCATCGTCAATAACCCTTGGCCAGGCGCTTCTGCCAATCACCACCGTGAGTGCGCTGGCATTCTTCCTCGGAGTCAAAGCGGACATTGAGGTCTGAAGGGCTCAGATCGATGTTGGCCTCATTCAAGGCGATGGCCGTCAACTCAAAGATGCGCGTCTTCGCGTTAACCTGGGCGAGCTTTTTGTCAGCGAGGGTTTCGAACACCCAGATCACCTTCAGGGTTTCAGCCAATGCGCTCAGGTCAGTGATGTGGGTGAGCCAGGTAAAACCCTTGATTTCACCTTTTGCTGTTTCGCACGCATCAGTGAGCGTGGCAATCAATCGGCGTTCGATCCGCGCCAGTTCACGTTTCCCTGGGGGCATTACGGTTTCCTTTGGAGGCAGTGGAGGGGAGGCGCTGAATCAGGCCGGTCGAAACTCGACCGTCAGATGGCTGACTTCATGAACCGGCTTCAGACGTTCACGAATGCTGTCGGCGTTCGCAGTGGCTTCACCAAGGACGCTGACGATGGCCGCATGAGCTTGCGGTCCAACTCGCCAGACATGCAAGTCGGTGATGGTGGCATCCCCAGGTTTCTCAACCAGTTCACGGATTTCCTCGGCAACGTGTGCGTCTGTCTGATCCAGCAGTACACCTGCGGTGACCCCCATCAAGATCCACGCCCAACGCGCGATAACGATAGCGCCGACAATGCCCATGACCGGGTCCAGCCACACCCAACCGAGATACCGGCCGGCGAGCAGTGCAGCAATGGCCAGAACCGAAGTCAGCGCGTCCGCGATGACGTGGACGTAGGCCGATTTCAGGTTGTTGTCGTTCCCATGATGGGCATGGACATGATCGTGATCGTGATCGTGCCCATGACTATGTCCGTGACCCAGCAGCAGGGCGCTGACAATGTTGACGATCAAGCCGGCAATCGCGATGAGCGTAGCGGTGCCGAACTGAACTTCCGTTGGCTGCAAGAGACGTATGACGGACTCAACGCCAATTCCCAGGGAGACCATACCGAGAATCAGCGCCGAGGCGAACCCGCCCAAGTCTCCAACCTTTCCGGTACCGAAACTGTAGCGCTGGCTGAAAGCGTGGCGTTTTGCGTATCCATAAGCGGCCGCCGCGATGCCCAATGCGCCGGCATGGGTTGCCATGTGAAAGCCATCGGCCAGCAACGCCATCGAGCCCGTCATATACCCGGCGGTGATCTCGCCGACCATCATCACAACGGTCAGTATCACAACCCAAAGCGTACGCTTGGCGTTTTCGTCGTGCGCTGAGCCAAGGAACATGTGGTCGTGTGTGTAGTTGATGTTGGAGCTGCTCATGAGTGTGTACCTGCGTTCACTTGGAGTAACGGCGAATGGCCTCAAGAAGTTCTTCGACACCCTTGTTTCGCTCCTCTTCGCTGAGAGCAGGGTTCGCGACATGCTCCCGCGCGTGGTCCTCGATGATTTCCTCCATCAAACCGTTGATGGCTCCGCGGGTGGCGGCAACAAGATGCAGTGTTTTGGCACAATCGAGATCCGATTCCAATGCCCGTTCAACGGCTTGGATTTGCCCGGCGATACGTTTTACGCGTTTGAGAAGATCGCCTTTGTTTGCTGCAATATGGCCCATGGGATACCCCCCCTACCTATGTATTGCGCATGATAGGCATACCCCCTATACCTATGCAATGTCAGGGGCGGAGAGGGCATCTATAACCCCTGGCAGGAATTTGCGAGGGGGCAATCGAGAGGACCTGGAATGAGCGCTTCTGGCTGATTGTTGCCGTTCACCATCGACACTGATGCTCACCAGCTGCCCCCTTGGACTCGAGCAATGGATATCGCTTGGATGAATGGCAGTTCCTCAGCCTGCGGGACGTCTGGAAATCAGCTGTACTTAAAATCCGACATCGAGTTCCTGGAGATCAGATTATGAGAAAGCACAGGACGTTTGGTTGGGTAGCGATGATTTTTCTTCTGGTGGCGAACGGGGCAGCTTGGGCGGCCACCGAACGAGCCGAGACGCGTCGTTCCGCGCGCGATGTCAGGCAGGAGACGCGCCAGGGTGCGCGCGAGACGAAACAGGATTGTCGAGCGGCCGATGCCCAGAGCAATCCCGGTTGCCGACAAGACAAGCGACAAACGAAGCAGGAAGGACGTCAAAAAGCCCGGGATATCAAGTACTGAACCTGGACGCTCGAACGGCGGAAACTGGCCGATTTCGGTCAGTCATGGACGGCAGAAATCGGCCAATACCCGATATTTCTCACCCTGGCTCGCAGACGTTTTCGGTCCATGTGCCGTCACAGCCAGCACGTGAAATCTTGCTCGAAAATCCGTCATAACATGTTATGACCTCACTCGAAAATGCCGTTTGGCCCAACAAATACGGCGTTTAATGGACGAATGGTCGTAAGGCGTCAAGCGCGGGGAATTGCTAGGGGCCTGAAGCCACTACAGGCGACTCAGATCGGCGCGTTCGTCGCGGTGAAGTGAACTTCACTTTGATCACGTGTCACATTAAGTCCTCGTTAAGAGAACTTCAGTGGAGGTATAGCCTTATGAACATGGCCACAATTGTCAGTGCCGTGATTTCCAGTCTCGCGCCAACTGTCTTCGACCAGAACGGCCTGCAAGAACCCGGCGCGCATGTCTCAGCCGTCGATTACCACTACGGTATGGAAATCGATGTGAAGCGGGTACTGCAGCGCACTGATACATCCAACAAGACAGGCGTGGTACCGGTGACCCTGGTCTATGAAGACAGCCTGGGTGAGGTTCACAAGATCCGTTTCCTCGAATGGGGCGCAAGCCCTGCAAATCCCACCAGCATCGCCTGATCCGCTCGCCGATAGGGTTCTGGATCTCGCCGACTCCAGAAGCGGAAGTTAAACCTCATATGCACTAAGTACGGATGATTAAAAGTTCATTCGCGAAAATCACTATTATCCTGGCAGCATAACACTGCGAGATTATTTAATAATAATTGTTGGATCCTAATTACAATCAGCAACGGCAAACTCCAATCAAGCTGTGCCGAGAACTATGTTGATTCACTATTGAAGTCAAGAGGTAACCATGGAACTTAGTATGATTTCTTCGTCCACCGTGGAATATTTTCGTTTGGGCGTTGTGTATTTCCATCTTATCGCCTGCTGTGTTGCAATCGGTCTTGTCTTGACCAGTGACGTTGCAATGGTCAAGCAACTCCTGAAGGGGGACGTGTCGGGTCACCATGATGACGCACATATGGAAAGCCTTCAAAAAACCGTCGTACTTGCACTTGTAGCTCTTTGGATTACGGGCATTGGCATTATCGGGATCGATTATGCCGGCAAGGGGATGGAGTATTTCCAGAATCCAAAGTTGCAAGCAAAAATCGGGATCGTTGTACTGCTGACCTTTAACGGCTTCCTGTTGCATAGCGCTGTATTGCCGGCGCTGAAAAAAGCCGGTTCGTTACTTGAACTTTCCTTCAGCCTTCGCATGCTGGCGCTGTTCTCGGGTGCGCTCTCTGGTGTGTCGTGGTTCTATGCCGCCATGTTGGGTGTTGGTCGTCCGTTGGCCTGGAAATACTCGCTGATCGAGTTGCTGGCAGCCTATCCGGTTCTCATCGTTGGTGGATTCGCAATGATGGTACTGCTCACCGCCTGGGCAAAAAGCAGAGAGACCGATGGGCGTATGGAGCAAGGCACCTGGACGCAACAAAACGCCGCCCTGGCTTAATGCTAAAGCCAGGTTGAATAAGCAAGTAATGCTTTAGCAAATAACTACCACTGTTATCTATTAATAAACTCTCACTTGAGGAAACCCAAATGAAATCCATGAAAGTTCTTTTCGTCGCCGCCGCTCTGACCGCTTCCACTCTGGCTATGGCCACAGGTGGCGGTGATCGGACCTTCACACGCATGGAGTCGGCCCGGAAAGTCTCGATGGAAGCCTTCCAGGTTGCACAGAAACAGAAGGCTGAAGCCGCTGTTGCCGAAAGCAAAGCCAAGGCGACCGATCGCACCAACGGCTGATCTGTGTCGGGTCATTAGGGGACAGACCACATTTTCTAAATGTGGTCTGTCCCTGAAATCCCGTCCCTGAAATCCCCTGGCTCCTTCATCGAACATCTGCGTTGAAATCCAGCACCCGCGTGGCACCGTCAAAGTGACGCGATCTCGTGTCCAATGGATCAGCAACAGCTCTCAGCCTTCGGGGCCGGTAGCCAGAGGCCAACCGATGCGTGCTGCACGGAGGAGGCTGGCCTTAACAACCAAGCGGTGAAATGGGGCAATAACGAATATGTAGGCCCGGCCTAGACGGTTGTGGCACTGGACCACGGTTGAAAAAACGAGTTGGCGACTGCCTTCTGGCTCTGCCTCTCCAGAACACAGGATCGATATCCGGAAGTCGAGGTGCTTGTCGTCCTCTCCCAACACGATTTCAGTCTGGTTCGAGCTGTAGACCTTGAAGATTTGAATCCGATCAGCAAGCGTTGCCAAATGTCTGGCTGTCTTGATACCAAAACAGGCAACGATAGTGTCTCGGACTTTCATGAGCCATCCGATCCAGGATGGCTGGTGGGAAAGGATGAATCGAGCCAGCAAATCTGGATTGCTGGAGGTGCCCGCCGGGAGCCGAATCGCAAAAGCGTCTGCCAGGTTCATCGACTTGTAAAGGTGGGTGATGCCGGACCTCGAAGGCACTGGCACGGACATAATGAGCTCAAATTCTCGGGGCATCGGGGATCTCTCCTGAGTTCCAACTACCAATTAGATGACATGCCATGTCGCGTTTCTTGTTGCGATGGTTTGTCGTATAACGCTCCTTGTCGGATGCTGAGCCCGATCAACGCATCATAGAGCTCTTGCTGCCCAGCTGGCAAAACAGGGAGCAACGTCGCACGGCGCTTGCCGACATCGAACCAGGATTCAACCAGCCATCCCACCAGATAGAGCGCCGAAAGGCATCCGCCAGCAGTTGCAACGTTCCCCTGGCAAACAAGAGGCTGGTCCAGGGGTTCAAGTCCCAGAGCTTGCAAGCTCGATCGTGCATCCGGATGTGTAGTTGCTTGGCCGCTGAGCAGCCCAAGCCGTTCGAGAATGAAAGCTCCGGCGCATATGGAGCCGATTCGCTGGCGTCTGGAGTCAAGTTCAAACGACGGCAGGAAATCCGGGGCGGCAAGTGCAGCGGGTATCCCTTCCTTGCCGCTGACGAACAATACCGCGTCGGCACTATTGGCCTCGGAAAGCGGACCGTGCACCGAAACAGGCAGGCCGTGCGCCGATCGCACGATAGCGCTGGAACCCAATATCCGGACGTGCCAGTCCTCAGTGTTGCGGCCCAAAATGTCCCACATCAGGAATAGGTCGATATCAGTGAATTGGTCGAAAGCAACCAGAACGATTTTCTTCAAGGCGAGCTCCATGAAAAGTGCTAGCGTGCAAAACGCAACGGCTATCTTTGCTGGTGTTCGCAGCGTATCAATCGGTTGCGCGCCATACACAGTCTGTATGGCGCTAAACATGGAGCGAAATAACGGGTGGGAAAATTAACTCGCAACCATTGGATCGCGGCTGGTTTTGAGGCCCTCGACCAAATAGGACATAGTGGTGTTTCGGCCGAGAGTCTATCGCGCCGATTGAATGTGACCCGCGGATCGTTCTATCACCATTTCCGCAATCGCGAAGACTTTGTCCGCACCTTGCTGGCCGCTTGGGAAGAAGACTACACGGAGCGCATGCTCACTTATGCGGCGCAGGGTCGTAGCGCGGGCGAAATCCTGAAACGCTACTTGAGTATTGCCGCTGAGAAACAACCTGGGCGGGAAGTTTCCATCCGCGCCTGGTCGCTGCACGATCCGTTGGTAGGCGAGTTTCAGCAGCGTGTTGACACAAGACGACTGGACTTCGCGATACGGACGTGCCGGCGCTTGGTCCCTTTGCCAGGCGAAGCAGAAGTGATTGGTCGGGTGGCCCATCTGTGCCTGATTGGTGGTCAGCAGGCAGGGCTGCGGCGTGATGCCGTTCGCTTCAACAGTTTTCTGAGTCGAGCCTTTTCACTTTTCGAAGGGGCTCTTCCACCGTGGCGGGCCTAAGTCACGAGCTAAATTGGGTAACGGAATAAATAGAGTTCGCGTGCCGCTAAATTCTCGGCAGCACTCAGTTCCTTCACCGAATGGCTGCTTGAACGCCATTCCCTTCAAGGCAAGCCGCCTGGCTAACGCGATCTAGCAGCACCGGTGCAACTTGCAGAGACGTGTCATCAGCCGCGCCCTCGTACCAGGGGGCCTGTCAGCCAATGTGGCTATTGCAAATCACCCATTGCACACATGACAATGCGAGTCATTATCACTCGCGAATTATTCCATCGTCATGTCCGCCAACGATTTATCCCTGCGTAGCGCCGTCAATGATCTGTATTGCGACCATCACGGTTGGCTCAATGGCTGGTTGCGCAAGCGCCTGGGCAATGCGTTCGATGCGGCAGACCTGACGCAGGACACCTTCGTCCGGGTCATCAAGGCGCGTAACGCACTCGATATTCGCGAGCCGCGACCTTACCTGTCGATGATCGCCAAGGGGTTGCTGATCGATCTGTTCCGCAGGCGGTCGTTGGAACAGGCCTATCTGGAAGCCTTGGCGGCCATGCCCGAATGGCAACAGCCTTCGTTGGAGGAACAGGCGATCCTGTTGCAAGCCCTGATGGAGATCGACCGCCTGCTGCAAGGATTGGGGACGAAGGTCAAACAGACGTTCATCCTGTCTCAGTTCGACGGTTTGACCTACCCGCAGATTGCCGAGCGCTTGAATATCAGCTCTCGCACGGTCAACAACTACATGGCCAAAGCCATGGAGCATTGCTGCCTGATGCAGATTCAGTTGCAACTGGCATGAGCCTTTCGCCCGTTGAGTTGAAGGCGATCAGCGTTGCCGCCCAGTGGTACGCCCGACTGCGGTCGGGTGTCGCCACCGATTCGGACCTGGCTGCCTGGAACGACTGGCTGGTCGCCGACCCTGCTCATCGACAAGCCTGGCAACGCATGGCGGACGTCGGCGAGCAGATGGCCAGTGTGCCGGGCGCCCTGGCATCGCCAGCGTTGCGTGGAGCTGATCGATCCCGGCGTCAGGTGTTGCGCAGTGTGCTGGTGCTTGCCTCAGCCAGTTCGCTGGGCTGGCTGGGCTGGCGCAGTGAAACCTCGCAGAACCTGTTCGCCGATTTTCGCACCGCCGTGGGTGAGCGCCGTGAGATCCGGTTGGCGGATGGCAGTTCGTTGCTGCTCAATACCGACACCTCGGTGAATCTTCATTTTGACGGTCGTCAGCGTGTGCTCGAACTGTTGCGTGGCGAGATCCTCGTGACGACCGCTGTCGATCCCTTGCAACGACCCTTCAAGGTGCTCACCCGTCATGCCGAGGTGCTGGCGCTCGGGACGCGTTTTATCGTCCGTTCCCTTGAACAGGGCGGCGGGGTGGCGGTGATCGAGAAGGCCGTAGAGGTCCGTTCGGTTGGCGGTGGCTCGACGGTGCGTCTGGAGGCCGGCCAGTCCCTGGACTTTGATGGTCACTCGTTGGGGGCGGTACGGCGCAACGACGCAGCCGTCGGCGCCTGGCAAACGGGCAGCATCATTGCCATCAATCGCCCCTTGGCAGAGTTGCTGGCTGACCTTTCGCGCTATCGCACAGGTGTGCTGCGCTGTGATCCGCGTATCGCTCAATTGAAGGTGTCCGGCGCTTTCCCCATTGATAACACCGACCTGGCGCTGGCTGCGCTGGAGAGTGGTTTCTCGCTGCGGATCACCCGGTTCAGCCGATATTGGGTCGACGTGTCGCGTGGTGATTTGCTCTGAATGTGGGCTTGCTCGCGATAGAACTGAAAATAATTTTCCAGCCTTTGCACTTTTCATACACATCGTTCGGCTCATCCCTCAGTGAGTTTTTATTGATTGTTTTTGGGGGAGGGTAAGCATGTCTCGGGTGTACAAGTCTGATCGTCTGGCGACCGCAGTGACGGTCGGGCTATTGGCGGCAACGACGGCGGGCGTCTGGTCAACGGCAACGCTTGCGGCACAGGTGCCGGCGCAACAGCAGAACCCGGTGAAATCGTTCAACATTCCCGGCGGCAGCCTGACCGAAGTGCTCAGCCAATTCGCCAGTGCGGCGGGGGCCGCCATAT
>NZ_AKJI01000110.1:0-13870 GCF_000282415.1 Pseudomonas sp. GM60 | reverse complement strand
GTAGGAGCCGGCTTACCGGCGAAGGCGTCCGTGAAATCGCCATCGCCAGCAAGCCGGCTCCTACAGGTTTGGGGTGATTCCATCATCCCGGACACCCCGCGATCGTAGGCGCCAGGTTTGCCGAGGTGGGTGATCTGATGCCAATTAGCCATCATTTCCGGTAGAGTATGCGCCGCCCGAGAGACGGATCCCAGGCGTTTACCCAAGGAGTCATTCAGTGAATCACCTCAGCAAAGTTGTTGCCGTTACTCTGTTCGGCCTGGTTCTGGCGGGTTGCACCGGCGCCCCGATGAAGACTCAGCAATACGATGCCAGCCAATACACGGTGGTTGGCCACAGTGAAGCGAGCGCCACGGGTCTGATGCTGTTCGGCGTCATCCCGATTCGTCAGAACAGCCGTTTTGTTCGCGCGCAAGACGCGGCGATCAAGGCCAAGGGCGGCGATGCACTGATCAACACCCAAGTGCAGGAAAACTGGTTCTGGGCGTGGGTCCTGAGCGGTTACACCACCAAGGTTTCCGGTGATGTGATCAAGCTGAAAAACGTTCAGTAAGCGATCGCCAGCGCAGCCTGCCGCAATGGCAGGCCGCGCTTGTCGTCCCGGTCAGATCAGGTTGATCACGACATCGATGTTGCCACGGGTCGCCTTCGAATACGGGCAGGTCTGGTGCGCGGCATCCACCACCGACCGTGCGACGGCAGGGTCCAGGCCGGGAAGGCTGACGTTGAGGCGCGCTTGCAGGAAAAAGGCGTTTTCGGTCTTGCCCAGGTCTATTTCGGTATCGACAGACACGTCAGTCGGCAAAGTCACTTTCAACGCGATGGCTGCCTTGCCCATGGCGCCGATGAAGCAGGCCGACCAACCAGCGCCCAGCAGTTGTTCAGGGTTGGTGCCGCTGCCGGAAGAACCTATGGCGCTAAGCTTGACGTCCAGACGGCCATCGTCGCTTCGCGATTCGCCATTGCGGCCTCCGGTTGTGTGGGTCTTGCCGGTGTAAAGCACGGTGTCGATTTGATTGATCATGGCGGTTCCTGCTGAGGTTGGTGGGCGCTTCTAAATCGCTGTTCATCGGAAAACATCTGAATTTCCGATGTGGCCCACTTTTCCACTTCCATGTAATGCGGATGTGTCCTGAACCGGCGCTTGTGTATCGCCGTGTAAGATCACCCCGCAAAAATACACACTGATACAAATCGACAGTGACTGTAGGAGCGAGCTTGCTCGCGATGGACTAATGAGCGACGCGTGTGTTCAGAGAAACCGCGTGATCGTTAACGTCCATCGCGAGCAAGCTCGCTCCTGCGGGTAAAGCCTTCACGCCTGCTTGTTCAGCGCTGCCTCCGCCGCCGCGATTTCCGCCTGGCGCTTGATGATCAGGTCACCCATCGGCGGCCCCTGAAAGCGCCGCGCTTCAAAACCGAACCAGACGATGGCCGTCAGCACCAGGAAGCCGATGGTGATGTACAGCGCCCAATCGTTCGGTGGCTGGATACCGATGACGAAGATCACCACCATCGAGAGCACCGAGAGCACGGCGAACAAGGAGTAAAAAGCGTGCCCCATGTTCCACGGCCCCATGGTTGGCCACTTCGAGGTTCCGTAGGCGAACAGGCCCAGCACGATGGGAATGATGAAAGAGAAAAACAGGAAGATCACCGTGCAGGAGACCACGATGGTGTAGACCGGCGTTGCCCCGATCGAGATCACCGACGAGCCCCAGTCGAACAAGACCGCCAGGGTTGCGCCGGTCCAGATGGCTGCCACCGGGCTGCGATATTTCGGCGAGACCGAGGCCAGTGCTTTCGAGCAGGGCAGGCCACCGTCGCGGGAGAACGCGAAGATCATGCGCGACACCGAGGTCACGGTCGCCAGCCCGCAGAGAAACTGCGAGATGAAAATCGCCACGTACAGCGCGAATTTGATGTTCGGACTCACCTGGGCGTTCATGCCCCAGAAGAACACGTTCCAGCCCTGTTTCGCCGCTTCGTCCATGTTCGGCAGCATCAGCACGAACGAACAAAGCATCACCCAACCGAACAGCAACGACCAGACCACCGACATGACCATGCCGCGCGGCACCGACATCGCGGCATTACGGGTTTCTTCTGAGGTATGCGCCGACGCGTCATAACCGGTGATGGTGTAGATCGGCAGCAGCAGGCCGAGCATGAACACCCAGCTGTTCGACACCTGTGGCCAGACACTGCCGCCGGCTTCACCGGAATAGTTGCCGAAAGTCCACAACCGGGCGAACTCATAGCTGGGTGCGGAAATCAGGCAGACGATGGTCAGCGCGAGCGCCGTGGCGAAAATCAGGTAGCCCGAGAAGTCGGTGAGTTTCGCGGTCAGGCCAATACCCAGATGGTTACACAAGGCCTGGATGCCGGTCAGGATCGCCAGGAAAATCACCCTCACCGTGGTGGTGTCTTCCATTCCCAGCGCCGGTCCGAAGGCCCCGAAAAAGAAGTAATAGGTGCCGACGTTGATCGCGCCGAGCACCGTGACCAGTCCCAGCAGATTGAACCAGGCTGTCAGCCAGCCGGTGAAGCGGTTTCCGAGAATCGAGCCCCAGTGATAGAGACCGCCTGCGGTGGGGTAGGCCGAAGAAATCTGCGCCATGGCCAGCGCGAACACCCCGGAGATCAGGCAACCGATGGGCCAGCCGATGCCAATCGCCGCACCCCCTGCGCCCGAGGTGCCCTGGGCCAGTGAGTTGATGCCGCCTGAAAGGATGCAGATGATCGAAAAGGAAATCGCGAAGTTGGAGAAAACACCCATTCGTCGCGAGAGTTGCTGGGCGTAGCCCATGCTGTGCAGCACCTTGACGTCCTCGTCGTGCGCGTCGGTGCCGGGCTGGCTTGCTGGGTTCATGCTGTGTACCCCATCAGGTTTTGATTCAATCCATTGGCGTGTGCGCAATGGGCTGGCCTTCAACACCTTGTCGTACTGCTCCTTTTTCCAACCGATACTGCTCTGGATCTAAACGCGGCCGTGATAAGCCGCGTCGAAAATGCTGGCCACACCGATCTTGGTCAATGGCAGGGGATTGCCGCTGGCCGAGGGATCGACAATCGCCATGTCCGCGATCAGATCGGCCTGCCGGTCATCCACGCCCAACTCAACCAGCGTGTGCGGCACGCCGATGTCTTTGCGTAGCTTGAGCACGAAGGCCAGAAAACTGTCGAAGCCGGGGGAGGGCAGGCGCAGATAAGCCGCGAGGCGGATGATGCGTTCCTCGATGGCCGGGCGATTGAACTGCAACACATACGGCATGAACGTGGCATTGGTCATGCCGTGATGGGTGTCGTACAGCGAGCCCACCGGATGCGAGAGCGCGTGCATTCCACCGAGGCCTTTCTGGAACGCGGTGGCGCCCATCGCGGCGGCGGCGAGCATGTGTGCGCGCGCTTCGAGGTCCGAAGGTGTATGGACGGCGCGCACCAGAGCGTTGGCCACCAGGCGCATGCCTTCCACCGCAATGCCGTCGGCCAGCGGGTGAAAACCGGGAGCGCAATACGCCTCCAGGCAATGGGCGAACGCATCCATGCCGGTGCCGGCGGTGACTTTTGCCGGCATGCCGACGGTGAGAGCCGGATCGCTGATGACCACGCGCGGCATCATTTTCGGGTGGAAGATGATGCGTTTGGTGTGCGTGCGCTCGTCGATGATCACCGCTGCACGGCCGACTTCGGAACCGGTTCCCGCTGTGGTCGGCACGGCAATCACCGGGGCGATGTGGCTGTCGTCGGCTCGGGTCCAGTAGTCGCCGATGTCTTCAAAATCCCACACCGGTCGGGTCTGGCCGCTCATGAACGCGATGAGCTTGCCCATGTCCAGGCCGCTGCCACCGCCGAAGGCGACCACGCCATCGTGCTGGCCGGTGCGCCAGGCTTCGAGCCCTCCGGCCAGGTTGGCCTCGACCGGATTGGGCTTGAGGTCACAAAACAGCGCGACGCCAAGGCCGGCGGCGCGCAACGCATCCACCGCCGCCGTGGTGATCGCCGCGCGCCCCAGGCCGCTGTCGGTGACCAGCAACGGGCGTTGGATACCCTGGCTGCGGCAGATCTCGGCCAGCTCGGCGATGCGCCCGACACCGAAGCGAATGCTGGTGGGGTAGTTCCAGTTTCCAGTCAGGTTCATGACCTACACCTCGTGGCGCAGATGAAAGGATTTGGCGCGGGTCAGGTGCTCGTAGCCCAGGCGCGACAGGGTGACGCCGCGTCCGCTGTTCTTGACCCCGGTCCAGGCCAGCGCCGGGTCGAGGTAATCGCAGCGGTTCATGAATACGGTGCCGGTGGCGATCTCGTTGCCGAGGCGTTCGGCGGCGGCGAGGTCCTCGGTCCAGATCGACGCACTGAGTCCGAACTCACTGTCGTTCATCAAGGCGATGGCTTCTTCGTCGCCAGTCACCGGCATGATGCCGACTACAGGGCCGAAGCTTTCGTCGCGCATCACCGACATTTCATGAGTGACGTCCACCAGTACCTGCGGCGCCATATAGGCGCTGCCCGGTGCGTCGGCGGGAAACGCCTTCGGATCGATCAGCGCCTTGGCGCCCTCGGCCAGCGCGTCGGCAATCTGTCCGCGAACAAAATCTGCGGCGGCCGGCGAGACCATCGGACCCAGCGTGGTGGCTTCGTCCAGCGGGTTGCCCAACACGTACTGGCGAGTCAAATCGGCGAAGCGCTCGACGAAGGCGGGATAGATTTTCTGGTCCACATAGATGCGCTCGACCGCGCAGCAGCTTTGCCCGGAGTTGAAGAAGCTGCCGTCCACCAGGTTTTCCACGGCGTGTTCGAGATTGGCGTCGGCGCGAACGTAGGCGGGGTCTTTGCCGCCGAGCTCCAGGCCCATGCCGATGAAATCCGTGATGGCGGCTTGTTGGACTTGCAGGCCAGCGTCCACCGAACCCGTGAAGTTCACCTGTTGTACGTCGCCGGTGACGATGGCTACTGCGGTACTGGCATGACTGAGCAGCAGGTTCTGGAACAACCCTTCAGGCAGATTGGCCCGGCGAAAAGCTTCAGCGAAACGCTCGCCGACCAGCAGGGTTTGCGAGGCGTGTTTGAGGATGACGCTGTTGCCCGCCATCAACGCCGGAATAATCGTGTTGACGGCGGTCAGATAGGGGTAATTCCACGGGGCGATCACGAGCACCGTACCTAGCGGTTCGCGTTTGATGTAACGTCGAAAACCCGCGACCGGTGCGGGCTCAACGGCTGCAAGCGCTTCGGACGCAATAGCGATCATGTGCCTGGCCCGCTCTTCGAAACCGCGCAGCTCGCCAGCGCCATAACGCACCGGTCGCCCCATTTGCCAGGCCAGCTCCGGCACGATTTCATCCTTCATGGCGAGCATCGCGTCCACAGCGGCACTGCAAAAAGCTGCACGCTCGCTCAGTGGTCGGCGCTTCCATTGCGCTTGGGCAGTTGCAGCCGCCTCAAGCGCCTGAAGGAGTCGGGCCGTATCTATTTGTTGGCGCTCGACGTACACCCGGCCATCGACCGGAGAAATAAGCTGAATCTTCGCAGTCATGGTGTGCTCAATAGCGCTCGAAGCCGCGCTGCAGTTCCCAGTCGGTGATCCGCCGGTCGTACTCTTTCTGCTCCCACTCGGCGGTGTGCACGTAGTGATCGACCACTTCATCGCCGAACGCCTCGCGCAACATGCTCGACCCCTTGAGGGCGGAGCAGGCATCGCGCAGGGTTTTCGAGACTTCCGGCAAATGCTCATCGAGGTAGGCATCGCCCTCGAACGGCGCGGCGAGTTCGAGCTCCTCGTCGATCCCGGCCAGGCCCGCCGCGATCAGCGCGGCGAAGGCCAGATAAGGGTTGAGGTCGGCGCCGCCGATGCGGCATTCGATGCGGATGGATTTGCTGCCTTCGGCACACAAACGAAAGCCGGCGGTGCGATTGTCGCGGCTCCAGACCGCCCGCGTCGGCGCGAAAGTGCCGGCCTGGAAGCGCTTGTACGAATTGATGTAGGGCGCCAGAAAGCAGGTGATGTCGTTGGCGTACTTCAGCTGCCCGGCGACCCAGGCGCGCATCAGTTTCGACATGCCGAACTCGGCTTTGGCGTCGAAGAACAACGGCTTCTTGGCGTTCTTGTCCCACAGCGAATTATGGATATGGCTGCTGGACCCGGCGGCGTCATAACGCCACTTGGCCATGAACGTGATCGCCTTGCCTTGCAGCTGCGCGATCTCTTTGCAGGCATGCTTGATGATGACGTGGTGGTCGGCCATGGTCATGGCATCGGCGTAACGAATGTTGATTTCTTCCTGGCCGGGGCCCCATTCGCCCTTGGAGTTTTCCACGGGAATGCCCGACGCTTGCAGATGCTTGCGAATCGCCCGCAGCACCGGTTCCTCGCGAGTGGTCTGGAGGATGTTGTAGTCCTCGATGTAATGCCCGGCGGTTTTCGGTTGGTGATAGTTGCGCTGGTGGATCGCCTCGTAGCTCTCATCGAACAGGTAGAACTCGAGCTCCGAAGCGAACATGCCGGTGTAGCCCCGTTCACGCAGGCGTTCGACCTGTTTTTTCAAAATCGCCCGCGGGCTGTGGGGCAAGTCCTTTCGATGGTGATGATCGAGCACATCGCAGAGCACCAGCGCCGTGCATTCCAGCCAGGGCACACGCCGCAACGTGGACATGTCCGGTTTCAGGACGAAGTCGCCATAGCCTTTGCTCCAACTGGCTGCGGCGTAACCCGGCACCGGTTCCATGTCGATGTCGTCGGCCAGCAGGTAATTGCAGCAGTGGGTTTCTTCGTGGCCGCTGTCGATAAAAAACTCGACCTGGAAGCGCTTGCCGACCAGGCGTCCCTGCATGTCGACCATGCAGACCAATACGGTGTCGATTTCGCCAGCGGCAGCCGCGCGCTTGAGTGCATCAAAGCTGAGGAGGGGCTCGGTCATCACGTCAATCCTGCGTGAAAGGGTTGGGCCTGTCTGAGATAGCTGTTGCAGACGCTCTCCAGAACAACCAAAACCCTGCAGAATCGAGCATCGTGAGCAATAAGCTGATCCAAGCTTAGCCTACTGTTGAAAACTGCAAGTCCTTATGAGCCGCTAAATTCACAGCTTGTAGCCAATCTGCCGCAACAGGTTTTTGCGCCACAGAATGTCTTCGTCGCCTTCAATTTCCTTGGCGCAGAAGCCATCCACCACACCCAGAATCGCGCGTCCCTGTGCTGTCTCGGCGAGCACCACTTCAGTGGGGTTGGCGGTTGCGCAAAAGATCCGGCACACCTCTGGAACCGTCTTGACCGTGTTCAATATGTTCAGCGGGTAGAAGCCGTCACCCAGGAAGATGATGAAGCTGTGCCCGGCGCCGATGGCTTGGGCATTGCTCTGGGCCAGTTCGATCATGGCGGGATCGGTGCCGGACCAGCGCACCAGGCATTTGCCCGAGGCTTCGCAAAAAGCGACGCCGAAGCGAATGCCCGGCACTGCGTTGATCAACGCTTCGTGAATGTCCTCGACGGATTTGATGAAGTGGGTCTGGCCCAGAATGAAATTCGTGTCTTGCGGCTTGTCGATTTTCTGCGTGATGAGTTGCATCTCGAACACCTCCTTTCACCGCGGTGTTGCCAGGGGCTGGCAACCGTTCAAGTCTCACGATTCATTTTAGGAGATTCGCGCCCAGGCCGACGCCTGGGCGACCGGTGCACGTCGGGCGGCGGTAATCGGGTAAGGTAGGCGCGAAAATGCACCGGGTGCGCCGATTGACTTCACTGGAACCGAACATGATGAAAGCTGTAACCCTCACCTTCGTCCTTTCACTGACCGCAGGGGCATTTTGCACGCCGGCGGCAGCGGCGGGGGATGCTGAAGCCGGGGCGAAACTGTTCACGCGGATCTGCGGCGGCTGCCATCAAGTGGGCGAGTCGGCGCGGGGCGGCTTCGGCCCGCAACTCAATGGCATTTTCGGCCGTCCCTCGGGAAGCGTGACGGACTACCAGTACTCCGACGCGATGAAGTCCGCCGGCATTGTCTGGACGCGCGAGACACTGACGGCTTACCTCGAAGCGCCGAAGAAAGTGGTGCCCGGCACCCGGATGATTTTCTGGGGGCTCAGCGATCCGGAGAAGATCGAGGATGTGCTGGCGTACTTGCAGACGTTTCAGCCGAAATAATCGAATGCGTCGTTGAAATGTACGTCGATGTACATTTTGTGTACGCACGAGGGCGTGCAGCGTAGAGTGGAGCGACATTTTCAGAACACGGTGGTACCCGAGGATGTCGCAGACAGGAAAGACACGGACCAAGGCACAGGACGCCGGCTGGCGCGGCTCGGTCAATGGCTGGCTGGACGCCGCCTACGATGCCCTCAAGGAATCCGGCGTGGACGCGGTGCGCGTGATGCCGCTGGCCAAGCGGCTGAACTTGTCGCGCACCAGTTTCTATTGGTTCTATGAAGATCGCGAGCAACTGCTGGCGGCGCTCCTGACCCGCTGGCGCGACAAGAACACCGGCGGGCTGATCAGCCAGTGCGAGAGTTACGCCGAAAGCATTTCCGAAGCCATCCTCAACGTTTTCGAATGCTGGGTGAACCCTGAGCTGTTCGACTCGCAGTTCGAGTTTGCCGTGCGCAGTTGGGCGTTGCAGTCCGCCGAGGTGGCCGACGAAATCGCCGCGGCTGACGAGGCGCGGATCAATGCCCTGGCCGGCATGTTTCGCCGGTTCGGCTACGAGACCGACGCCGCCGATGCGCGGGCCAGGACGATCTACCTGACGCAGATCGGCTACATCTCGATGAAAACCACTGAGGACATCGTCGTGCGTTTCCGGCGCATTCCGCAGTACGTCACGGTGTTTACCGGCAAGGCACCGAAGCGTCGCGAACTCGACCGTTTTTTTGGCAAGTTCGGCTACGCGGAAAAAGAGCCGGGTGTTTTCGTGTCGCTGGTCGACACCTTCGAGGAGGCCACGCCCGATGCCGAATAGAACCCTGGGCATCATCGGCGGCACCGGCTGGTTGGGCCGTGCAATCGCTGATGCGGTTCTGGAAAGCGGCTTCATCGCTGCCAATTGCCTGCTGATTTCGAACCGTTCCGGCAGCAGCACGTTCGGGACAGACGTGCGGGTGCTGGCGGATAACCAGGCGTTGGTTGAGCTTAGTGACGTCGTGGTGCTGTCGATCCGCCCGGAGCAATTTCGTGAACTGCAGATCGACGCCCGGGGCAAACGGGTGATTTCACTGATGGCCGGTGTTCCGGCGGCGACCATCAGCGCCGCCACCGGTGCGCAAGTCGTGGTGCGGGCGATGCCGAATGCGGCGGTGGAAATCCGCCAGTCATTCACCCCTTGGTACAACGCCGGTGAGTTGAGCGAACAGGACCGCGAGTGGGTGCAACGACTTTTTGAATGCGTCGGTTCGGCGGACGAAGTGCCCAATGAGGATTGCATCGATTACCTCAGTGCACTGTCCGGCACCGGGCCTGCTTTCCCGGCCATGCTTTACAGGGCGCTGGTTGAATCGGCGGTGGTCGCGGGGATTCCCGAGGAGATCGCACAACGTGCCGCGCACGGCGTGGTGGTGGGGGGCGGTCAGTTACTGGCCAGCCGCGATCCCCTGCAAATGATCGACGCCCTCATGGCTTATCGCGGTGTGACGGCAGCGGCGTTGCAGTCGATGGCTGATCAACATATCGACACCATCGTTGGCCAGGCTGTACAGGCCGGTGCGGCTGTCGCCCGACGCGGGATGTAAAAAAAAGAGGGAGCAAAAGCTCCCTCGATTGATGTTTGGCGGGGTTCAGATTTCCTTCACCAACCGCAAGGCATCGTAGATCGCCGCATGTGTGTTGCGGGCCGCCACGGCGTCACCGATCCTGAACAGCTGGAAACGCCCTTGAGGGTTGGTGACGATGTGCTGCGCGTGACCGGCAATCAGGTCGTGCTGTTCCACCGCGCCGCCATTGCTTGATTGAGGGCGAAGATCGAAATACAGGTCGTCCAGCGGCAGCGTGCCGTGGTTGACCACGACCTGATCGACGACACGTTGCTTGTTGACCTTGCCGTAGTCGCTGCCGAAGGTCGCGACCAGCTTGCCATCGCGCTTTTCCACCGACTCGACGCGGTACGTGACGGTAAAAGTGACGTCGAGGTCTTGCAGGCTGCGCATGTAGGGCACCAGGTTCATCGCCATCACTTCCGGCGCAAATGCACGGTCAGGAGTGACGATTTCCACGGTCGCGCCGCTTTGTGCGATGACTTCGGCAGCCTGCAAGGCGGCATGGTCGCCGGCATCATCGAAAATCAGCACGTTGCGGCCAGGCTTGATGTCGCCGGAAATAATGTCCCAGGTCGACACCACCAGTTCGTTGCCTCGGGCAAGCACCTCGGTGTCTGGCAGGCCTCCGGTCGCGACGATGACCACGTCGGGCTCGTGGGCCAGCACGGTGTCGGCTTCCGCCCAGGTGTTGAAGTGAAACTTCACGCCAAGGCGCTCGCACTGCGCCATTCGCCAGTCGATGATGCCGATCATTTCGCGGCGGCGTTCGTTCAGCGACGTCAGCCGGATCTGCCCGCCGGGCCGGTCCGCCGCTTCCAGCACGGTGACGTCGTGGCCGCGTTCGCCCGCGACACGCGCCGCTTCCAGCCCGGCGGGGCCGGTGCCGATGATCAACACTTTGCGTTGGCGCGCCGCCTTGGGAATCTCGTGGGGCATGGTGGTTTCGCGACCGGTCGCCGCGTTGTGAATGCAGTAGGCGGCGCCGCCCTGATAGATCCGGTCCAGGCAATAGTTCGCGCCCACGCAAGGGCGGATGTCTTCCTCGCGCTTCTCGAGGATCTTGCGCACGATATGCGGATCGGTCATGTGCGCGCGGGTCATGCCCACCATGTCGACCTTGCCCGAGGCAATCGCGTAGCGCGCCGTGGCGACGTCGGGAATCTTCGCCGCGTGGAAGGTCGGGAAGCCTGTCGAGGCACGGATCTCACCGGCGAAATCAAGGTGCGGCGAGTTGCGCATGCCCTGGATCGGGATGACATCGGTCAGGCCCGCGTCGGTGTCGATGTGGCCACGCACCACGTTGAGGAAATCGATCAGCCCGCTGTCTTTGAGCATGTGCGACACCTGCATCCCTTCACTGGCGTTGAAGCCGCCCGGCAGCGTTTCGTCGCCGGTGTAGCGCACACCCAGCAGGAAGTTTTCGCCGACGCGCTGGCGAATCCCGCGCAGGATGTCGAAGGTAAAGCGCATGCGGTTTTCCAGCGAGCCGCCATAAGGGCCGTCGAGATCGTTGGTCAGCGGCGACCAGAACTGATCCATCAAATGCCCGTAGGCCTGCAATTCGAGGCCGTCCATGCCGGCGGCCTGCATGCGTTCGGCCGCGTCCACGTAGTCCTTGATGATCCGCTCGATGTCCCAGTCTTCCATCTTCTTGGGGAACGAGCGGTGCGACGCCTCGCGGCGGTGCGAAGGCGAGACCACCGGCAACCAGTCGGCCTTGTCCCAGCGAGTGCGCCGGCCCAGGTGGGTCAACTGGATCATGACGGCGGCGCCATGTTCGTGGCATTCATCGGTCAGGTCCTTGAGCCATCCGACCACTTCGTCCTTGTAGGCCAGCACGTTGTTGAACACCGGCGGGCTGTCCCGGGAGACCGCCGCCGAGCCTGCCGTCATGGTCAGGGCAACCCCGGCCTTGGCGCGCTCGACGTGGTAGGCGCGATACAGCGCCTGGGGCATGCCGTCGATAGGGTAGGCCGGCTCGTGCGCCGTGGTCATGATCCGGTTTCTGAGGGTCAGGTGCTTGATCTTGTAGGGTTGCAGCAAGGGATCGCTGGACATCGTGGTGCGCTCCAAAGTGGGCTTCATCAGGCTCGGCGACTTGAAATTAGGATAAATGTACATAGGTGTCAATTGCTCATGACACACGTGTACATTTTTCTTGCGCAACACAAAAGTCACCGATAAGATCAGGCTCGAAAGGGTGCAGAGGAGCGACAGTCGTGCCCGGCACGATGTGAAAAGGGATTGCGAGGGATTCGGTGGAGAAGGGCTGTGCTGCCCGAATTCGAAGCAGCGAAGACTGCACTGTTCACGACCGTAAGGCCGTTCAAACGAAGACAACCTGCCTATCACCGTAAAATAGGAAGACGCCTGATGAACGCTCATTCGTATCGAAAAACAGCCTGTGCCTGCCTGTTCGGACTGGCGCTTGGAACCCACGCGGCGCTGACTCAGGCGGCGGAACAGCAACCTGTGCGCATTGGCTGGGTCAACTGGTCCGACACCGAAATCACCGTCAAGCTCGCCACCACCGCGTTGCAGGAACATTTAAAACAACCGGTGAAACTGGTGATGGCCGACATCGGCATTCAGTTCCAGGCCCTGGCCAACGGCAATATCGACCTCATCCCGATGGTCTGGCTGCCGAGTACCCACAAGGCGTTCTACGACAAATACAAGGATCGGCTCGAAGACCTCGGCGTGCTCTATGAAGGACGTATCGGCATGACGGTGCCGACCTCGGTGCCGATCAGCGAAGTGGCGAGCGTAGAGGACCTGAACAAACCGCAGGTCAGGGAAAAGCTCGACGGCAAGATCCTCACCTCCGAGGTCGGCAACGGCCAGTACAAGCTCACGGTCAAGGCCATCGAGGAGTACAAGCTCGACGGTTACAAGCTGGTAGCCTCATCGGAATCCGGCATGCTCAACGAGTTGGACCGTAACCTCAAACGCGGCAAATGGTCGTTGGTCAATGCCTGGAGTCCGCACTGGATGTTCTCCAAATATCCTCTGCGCTATCTGGATGATCCCAAAAAGATCTTTGGCGGCGCCGAGCAGATTCACGCCATGGCGCGCAAGGGCTTCAGCCAGGAGTATCCGGAAGTGGCGTACTTCTTCGCCCACTACTCGATCCCTCAGGCTGATCTCGAAGCGTTGATGATGCAGGCGCGCCAAAGCTCTTCCGACCAGGCCGTCGCCGCTTATTACGCCGCCAACAAGCCTCGTTTCGAAGCGATGTTCGAGAAGGGCGCGCAGAGTGTCAGCAGTCGCCAGCCTTGAGTGCACTGGCAGACGGCAGGTGACTCATCGACCGATGATGCACAAATCCCCGGTGGCGCGGATCAATGCCTGGCCATGCAGGCCATCCTTGATCAGCGCCGACCGCTCTTTGGCCAGCCACTGGGCGCAGTTCGGGTCTTTGCGATAGGGCGCGAAATCGGCGTAGTGCTGCAACAGGCGGTTTTGCAGCTCATCCAGCTGTGGCCGGATTTGATTGGCAAGGTCCGGCCGCGGCACATCAGGCGCGTTGCCTGCCGCTTGCCATTGCGCGAGCAGTCCGTATTGCACCAGTTTGCTGGCTTCTATCTGCGCCGCGAGCAACTCGGCGACCTCGTCCGGGTCGAGTTTGCGCGAACCCGCCTGCTTCCTGGCGTTGTCGATGACTTGCGCTTCCCGGGCGCTGTCCTGGATCGGTTTGTGGCTGTCCCATTTGGTCAGCGCCACCAGATCAGCAATGTTCAGGCGTTCGTTTATCGTCACCAGCAGCGGTTGCAAACTGGCGGGCGCCGGGGAGGGCGTGCCGGCTTGTGCGCCGCAAGCGAGTAAACCGGACAGGGCGCAGGTCAGCAGCAGGCGTGGGGAGCAAAACATGGGCAACCTCATTGGATACGGGACTCGCAATCAGGAGCTATGTATCACAGGTGTGCCAGTGGCATTAAGGGGGAGCTGATTTTATTTGTGCACGAAAAAGCCCGGCGGGTCAGGCCGGGCTTCTTTTTGAGTACCGCGGTAGGGTTATTCATTCATACGGCGCGGCTTTCGATCAGACGGTCGGAACCACCTTCGGCAACGCGGCTTTCGATCAGACGGTCGGAACCACCTTCGGCAACGCGGCTTTCGATCAGACGGTCGG
>NZ_AKJI01000109.1:0-84477 GCF_000282415.1 Pseudomonas sp. GM60 | reverse complement strand
CCTTCGCGAGCAAGCCCGCTCCCACATTGGAATGCATTTCCCTGTGGGAGCGGGCTTGCTCGCGAAGGGTGCACCTCGGTCTTAAGCCTGGCGATTGGCATACATCCGACACTCCGCCAGCAGCGCCAGCAAATTGGGGTCGCGCTCCTTGGCCTTCAAAAACACCACGCCGATGTGCTGCTGCAACCGATACTTTTCCTGCAGCGGAATCAGCTTCACCCGGTTCTCATACACCGCTGCAATCCTTCCTGGCAGCAACGCATAACCCACCCCCGAACTGACCATGCTCAGCAGGGTGAAGATGTCGTTGACCTGCATCGCCACCTTTGGCTCGAACCCCGCCTGCTTGAACACCCGATTGCCATCCTGGTGCGTGGCGAAGCCTTGGGTCAGGGTAATGAACGTCTCGTCGCGGACTTCGGCCAGATCGACTTCCGTGCGTTGGGCAAACTTCGAGTCCGCCGGGGTGGCCAGGAAAATGTCATCGGAAAACAGCGGGATCTGCTCGCAATCCGGGTCGTTCACGCTCTCGTCCAAAGACACCAGGATCGCGTCGACTTCCATGTTCTTGAGCTTGTACAGCAGGTCGAAGTTCGAGCCGAGGATCAGGTCGATATTGAGTTCGCTGCGGCGGATTTTCAGGCCCATGATCAGTTGCGGCACGGTCTTCACCGTCAACGAATACAACGAGCCCAGCTTGAAGCGCTCAGCAGAGAACCCTGCGGCTTCGCGGGTCAGGCGCACGGTTTCGACCACGTCCTGAATCAGCTTTTGCGCCCGTTCTTCCAGTACATACGCGCTTTCCAGCGGCGTCAGGTTACGGCCTTCGTGCTTGAACAGCGGGCAGCGCAGGGCGCTTTCCAGGGAGTGGATCGCCCGGTGCACACTGACGTTGCTGGTCTGCAACTCGGCAGCGGCACGAGCCAGATTGCCGGTGCGCATGAAGGCGAGGAACACCTCGAGTTTTTTCAGGGTCAACTCTTCATCGATCAGCATGGGCGTGACTCTTATTCGAATGGCTCGATTGTGCCTAATTCCTGAAGCACACGCAGACCTTTGTAGGAGCCAGCTTGCTGGCGATGGCGGCCTTGAAATTATCGTAACGCTTTAGGGCCAATCGCCGGCAAGCCGGCTCCTACAGGGTGCGAGGGTGTACTGAAGAGTTGCGCTTTTACGCTTGAGGCCTGAGCCTTGCGCAACGCTGCATTGGATTGTGAGGTGAGCAACACATGTACCACGGGGAAAGATTGAACGCCTGGACGCATCTGGTCGGGGCGGTGGCGGCGACGGTCGGGGTGGTGTGGATGCTGGTGATCGCCGGCATGGATGGCAGCCCTTGGAAAATCGTCAGCGTGGCGATTTACGGGTTTACCTTGATGGTGCTCTACAGCGCATCGACCGTTTACCACAGCGTGCGCGGGCGCAAGAAAGCGATCATGCAGAAGGTCGATCACTTTTCGATCTACCTGTTGATTGCCGGCAGCTATACACCGTTTTGTCTGGTGACTCTGCGCGGGCCGTGGGGCTGGACGTTGTTCGGGATTGTCTGGGGGCTGGCGCTGATCGGCATCCTTCAGGAGATCAAGCCGCGTTCGGAAGCGCGGATCCTGTCGATCGTGATTTACGCGGTGATGGGCTGGATCGTGCTGGTGGCGGTCAAGCCGCTATTGGCGGCGCTGGGCACGGCCGGGTTTGCCTGGCTGGCGTCGGGCGGGATTTTGTACACCGTGGGGATTATCTTTTTTGCACTGGATCATCGGTTGCGGCATGCGCACGGGATCTGGCATTTGTTCGTGATCGCGGGGAGTTTGCTGCACTTTGTGGCGATTATGTTTTACGTCCTTTAAACCGCGTCGTGGCAATCGCCGGCAAGCCGGCTCCTACAAGGATATGTGTTGTGAATACGAACCCTGTAGGAGCCGGCTTGCCGGCGATGGCGTCCTAGAAGTCACCCCACAACTGCTGGGCCACCGCCAACGCCACCACCGGCGCGGTCTCGGTGCGCAACACCCGAGGCCCCAGGCGCGCAGCGTGGAACCCCGCAGCCTTGGCCTGATCAACCTCAACATCCGACAACCCACCCTCAGGCCCGATCAGAAACGCCAGCGTCGCCGGTTTGGCATGACTCACCAACGGCTCAGCCACCGGATGCAGCACCAGCTTCAACTCCGCCTCGGTCTGCTTCAACCAGTCCGCCAACAACACCGGCGGGTGAATCACCGGTACCCGTGAACGCCCGCATTGCTCGCACGCGCTGATCGCCACCTGGCGCCAGTGCATCAGGCGTTTGTCGGCGCGCTCGTCCTTCAAGCGGACTTCACAGCGGTCGCTGAAGATCGGGGTGATTTCGGTCACGCCCAGTTCGGTGGCTTTCTGAATCGCCCAGTCCATCCGCTCGCCACGGGACAGGCCCTGGCCGAGATGGATCTGCAGCGGCGATTCGATTTGCCCGGCGAAGCTTTCGTCGATCTGTACCACGACGCGCTTCTTGCCGACCTCGACCAGCTTCGCGCGAAACTCATGACCCGAACCGTCGAACAGTTGCAACGCATCACCCTCGGCCATGCGCAGCACGCGGCTGATGTAATGGGCCTGGGCCTCGGGCAATTCGTGCTGGCCAGTGCTCAGGGGGGCGTCGATAAAGAAGCGGGACAGTCTCATGCGGGTTCTCTGAAAAAGGTGTTGGTCGTCTTTGTGGGAGCGAGCCTGCTCGCGATAGCATCACCGAGGATGATCAGAAAGACCTCGGCGTCTGCATCGCGAGCAGGCTCGCTCCCACATTGATCGCTGTGTGTGATCAATCAACCCGGATCACGGAAACCGGGGTGGAAGTCCTGCGGCACCGACACGCTCACACTGTTGCGCGTCGCAATGTCGATCCCTTCACTGGCCACTTCCGCCAGAAAGTCGATCTGCTCCGGGGTGATCACGTACGGCGGCAGGAAATACACCACGCTGCCTAGCGGTCGAAGTAAAGCACCGCGCTCCAGCGCGTGCTGGAACACCTTCAAGCCACGACGTTCCTGCCACGGATAAGCTTCCTTGGTCGCCTTGTCCTTGACCATCTCAATGGCCAGCACCATGCCGGTCTGACGCACTTCCGAGACGTTCGGATGATCGGCCAGGTGCGCGGTGGAGGAGGCCATGCGCTGGGCCAGCGCCTTGTTGTTCTCGATCACGTTGTCTTCTTCGAAGATATCCAGTGTCGCCAACGCCGCCGCGCACGCCAGCGGATTGCCGGTGTAGCTGTGCGAATGCAGGAACGCGCGCAAGGTCGGGTAGTCGTCGTAGAACGCGCTGTAGACATCTTCCGTCGTCACGCACGCCGCCAGCGGCAGGTAACCGCCAGTCAGGGCCTTGGACAGGCAGAGGAAGTCCGGACGGATGCCGGCCTGTTCGCAGGCGAACATGGTTCCGGTGCGGCCGAAGCCGACGGCGATTTCGTCGTGGATCAGGTGCACGCCATAACGGTCGCAGGCTTCGCGCAGCAGTTTCAGATACACCGGGTGATACATGCGCATGCCGCCGGCGCCCTGGATCAGCGGCTCGACGATCACCGCCGCGACGGTGTCGTGATTTTCGGCCAGGGTCTGTTCCATCGCGGCGAACATGTTCCGCGAATGCTCTTCCCAGCTCATGCCTTCAGGGCGCAGGTAGCAATCGGGGCTCGGCACCTTGATGGTGTCCAGCAGCAACGCCTTGTAGGTTTCGGTGAACAGCGGCACATCGCCCACCGACATCGCCGCCATGGTTTCGCCGTGGTAACTGTTGGTCAGGGTGACGAAGCGCTTCTTGTTAGGCTGGCCGCGGTTGAGCCAGTAGTGAAAGCTCATTTTCAGCGCGACTTCGATGCAGGACGAACCGTTATCGGCGTAGAAGCATCGGGTCAGGCCTTCCGGCGTCATCTTCACCAGACGCTCGGACAACTCGATCACCGGCTGATGGCTGAAACCGGCGAGGATCACATGTTCCAGCTGGTCGACCTGATCCTTGATGCGCTGGTTGATGCGCGGGTTGGCGTGGCCGAACACGTTGACCCACCAGGAGCTGACGGCGTCGAGGTAGCGTTTGCCTTCGAAGTCTTCCAGCCACACGCCTTCACCGCGCTTGATCGGGATCAGCGGCAGCTGTTCGTGGTCTTTCATCTGGGTGCAGGGATGCCACAACACGGCGAGATCGCGTTGCATCCACTGATTATTCAGGCCCATTTCCAGTCTCCTCGAGGCGGTCCGCGACAGGCGCGGACATACAATCGCGCAAGCCTATGCAATGCGTGGCATCGGGACAACCCATTGTGTCGAATGAGCTACTTTGTATAGGGCGATAGACGTCGCTGGCGGGCCTTTGATGGCTGACGTATTCTTCGCGGTTCTTTGAGTCGTCTGACTCGTAAAACCGCTTTTTTCTACGTGTATTTCCGGAGTTCGCTGAATGTCTGCTGGTTGGCTGCGCGCCTGTGCGCTGGTGATGTTGGGGCTGTTCAGCGTGTCTGCGCTGGCCAAGGATAAAACGGCGATCGTGATCGGCGGCGGGCTCTCGGGCCTGACGGCGGCGTACGAACTGCAGAACAAAGGCTGGCAGGTAACCCTGCTGGAAGCCAAGCCGACCCTGGGCGGTCGTTCCGGCATGGCCACCAGCGAATGGATCGGTAACGACAAGACTCAGCCGGTGTTGAACAAGTACGTATCGACCTTCAAGCTGAGCACCACGCCGGCCCCTGAATTCGTGCGCACGCCGAGCTACCTGATCGACGGCGTGTATTACACCGCCGCTGACCTGGCCACCAAAGAGCCGGCCACCGCTGACGCGCTCAAGCGTTACGAGAAGACCCTGGACGACCTGGCACGCTCGATCGAAGACCCGCAGAACCCTGCCGCGACCAGCGCGCTGCATGCCCTGGATCAGATCAACGTCTCCAACTGGCTCGACCGTTTGACGTTGCCAGCCACGGCTCGTCAATTGATCAATCAGCAAATCCGTACCCGTTATGACGAACCTTCGCGCCTGTCGTTGCTGTACTACGCACAACAGAGCCGGGTTTACCGTGGCGTGTCCGACCGTGACCTGCGCGCTTCTCGCCTGCTGGGCGGCAGCCCGGTGCTGGCACAAGCCTTCGTCAAACAGCTGAAAACCATCAAGACCAGTTCCCCGGTCTCGTCCATCACCCAGGACAAGGACGGCGTGACCGTCAAGGTCGGCAGCGTCGGCTACCAGGCTGACTACGTCGTGGTCGCGGTGCCGTTGCGCGCCCTCAACAAAATCGTGATGACCCCGGCGCTGGATGCCCAGCACATGGGCGCGATCAAAGGCACCAACTACGGTTGGCGCGACCAGATCATGCTGAAGTTCAAGACGCCGGTCTGGGAAAGCAAGGCGCGCATGTCCGGCGAGATCTACAGCAACACCGGCCTGGGCATGTTGTGGGTCGAGCCGGCGCTGAAGGGTGGTGCCAACGTGGTGATCAACCTGTCCGGCGACAACGCGCGGGTGATGCAGGCCTTCGGCGACAAGCAGATGGCCGATCAGGTGCTGATTCGTTTGCACACGTTTTATCCACAAGCGCGCGGTTCGTTCACCGGTTATGAAATCCGTCGCTACAGCACCGACCCGTCGATGGGCGGCGCTTACCTGGCCTTCGGTCCGGGCCAGATCAGCAAGTTCTGGCGCCTGTGGGAACGTCCGCTGCAACGCGTAGCGTTCGCTGGCGAACACACCGACACCTTGTACCCGGGCACTCTGGAAGGCGCGTTGCGCACCGGTCAGCGTGCAGCCGGTCAGGTTGAAGACCTGGCGGCCGGCAAGTCGTTTGAACCGGCGAAGGTTGTACCGGCAGCGACGGCTGCTGCAGCCGGCGCAGTGGCGGCGAAGAAAGGCAACTTCTTCAGCAACCTGTTTGGTGGTTCTTCGGACGACGACAAGAAGCCGGAACCCGTGAAAGCGCCAGAGCCAGTCACACCGCCAGCCCCGGCACCGGCTCCAGTAGCAGCCCCGGCCCCTGCGCCAGTGGAAGCGCCGAAACCTGCCGCCCCGGTGAAAGCCGAGCCGGCCAAGAAGGCTGCGGCCAAGGCGCCGGCGAAAAAGCCTGCGGCCGAAACCAAAAAGGTCCCGGCGAAACCGGCGGCAAAGAAAGCTGAAACGGCGAAAAAACCAGCAGCCAAACCTGCTGCGACCCCGGTAGCTGATACCAAAGCGCAGTAAGCGTCTGGATTAAAGAAACGCGGCGCAAATGCCGCGTTTTTTTATGCCTGAAGAAAAGAATTGAATAAATCTCATGGCATTGGTGTTCTTGATCTGGACGTCATTTTTTTTCACACATTGGTCGTTAATCTTTCCTTAACTCACCGATTTCAGACTCTTGATCGTATTTCTCGATATTTCAAAGCGAAATTTTCCGCTTTAATTCGATAGATAACTCGATAGTCTTGGTCGCAATTCTCACAGGATTTGGGCATGCAGCTACGTAACTCTTCTTCCCGCTACGGTTGGGTCAGCATCTTCATGCACTGGGGCGTGGCGCTGGCGGTCTTCGGTCTGTTTGCACTGGGCCTGTGGATGGTCGATCTCGACTACTACAGCACCTGGCGCAAAGATGCGCCGGAGCTGCACAAGAGCATTGGCCTGGTGTTGCTGGCCGTGATGGTGCTTCGGGTGCTGTGGCGCTTTATCAGCCCACCACCGCCAACGCTGGAAAGCTATGGCCGGCTGACGCGCATGGGCGCGAAGTTTGGCCATTCGTTCCTGTACCTCGGTCTGTTTGCTGTGATGATTGCCGGTTACCTGATTTCCACCGCAGATGGTGTCGGGATTCCGGTGTTTGGCCTGTTCGAAGTTCCTGCACTGGTTTCCGGACTACCGGACCAGGCAGACACCGCCGGTGAGATTCATCTGTATCTGGCATGGGTGCTGGTAATTTTTTCCGGTCTCCATGCGTTGGCAGCATTGAAGCACCACTTTATCGATCGTGATGCGACCCTTACTCGAATGCTGGGTCGCAAAGCCTGAAGTTCAACCTCGACTCCAAAGGAATAGAAAGCATGTTGAAAAAGACCCTCGCCGCTCTGGCAATCGGTTCCGCTCTGCTGTCCGCCGGTAACGTAATGGCAGCTGATTATGTCGTCGACAAGGAAGGCCAGCACGCCTTCGTTGACTTCAAGATCAGCCACCTGGGCTACAGCTTCATCACCGGTACCTTCAAGGATATCGACGGCAAGTTCAGCTTCGACGCTGCCAAGCCTGAAGACGCCAAGATCGAGTTCAATGTGAACACCGCCAGCGTCTTCACCAACAACGCCGAACGTGACAAGCACATCGCCAGCGGTGATTTCCTGAACGCGAGCAAATTCGCTAAAGCCACCTTCGTTTCCACCAGCGTCAAATCCACCGGCAAAAACGCCGCTGGCAAAGACACTGCGGACGTGGCGGGTGATCTGACCATCGCTGGCGTGACCAAGCCAGTCGTGGTCAAGGCGACTTTCCTGGGTGAAGGCAAGGATCCATGGGGCGGCTACCGTGCCGGCTTCGAAGGCACCACCAACCTCAAGCGTTCCGATTTCGGCAAGCAGAAAGACCTGGGCCCAGCGTCCGACGCGGTTGAGTTGTACGTGACGTTTGAAGGTGTCAAAGCGAAGTAATTTTCGCGCCTGACACAAAAACGCCCCCGATCTCACGATCGGGGGCGTTTTTTATTGCCTGCCAAAATCTGCATGAGCACCACAAATCCACTGTAGGAGCCAGCAAGCCGGCTCCTACAGGGTTTTTGTCCGGCATAAAAAAATGCCCCGGATCGCGAGATCAGGGGCATTTTTCATGGCTGGGTAAAACTCAGCGGTTGCGAGTCAGCAACGCTGGTTTTTCACCGCGCGGACGGCCTGGCAATTGATCAAGCTGTTCAGGCGTCGGGAAACGATCGGTTTTCGACTCCTTGTGAATGATCTTCGGAGCCGGGCCGCGCGGGTTTTGCACCGCTGGTTCCGAGCGTGACTGATCTTCACGTGCCGGGCGACGGTTGCGGCCTTCTTCGCGACGGGCCTGACCGTCACGTGGCGCACCGTTGCGTGGACCGCTGCGCTTGGCTGGCGGCGTGCCAGTGGAGGCGCCGTCGCTGCTGCGTGGACCGCTTTGGCGACCCTGAGGCTTGCCGCCGGTGCGTGGAGCACCTGCGCCAGCGGCCGTGCCTTGTGCCGGAGCACCCGGACGGCGGCCACGGCCCTGGGCCGGTTTGGCTTGAGGCACGTAGTCGACGCGGTTACCGAAGTTATCGATATCGTCGTCCAGAAACTCGTCCGGAGCGCGATCAGCGGCAGCGCGTGGCGCCGGGCGCTGTTGCTCGCGGGCAGGCGTGCCTTCGCGTGGCTTCTGCTCGCGTGCCGGGCGCTCGCCACGGCCGCTGGCCGCCGGTTTTTCCTTGCCGCCCTTGTCCTTGCCCTTGTCTTTACGACCGCCGCCACCGCCGCTGCCGTTCGGACCGTCGCCGCGCGGGCCACGTGGGTTGCGCGGGTTACGCACGTCCGGACGCTCGCGCACTTCCGGCTTCTCGGCTTCCACGGCGCTGGAATCGAAGCCCATCAGGTCGCCGTCGGCGATTTTCTGCTTGGTCATGCGTTCGATGCTTTTCAGCAGTTTTTCTTCGTCCGGAGCCACCAGCGAGATCGCCTCGCCCGAACGACCGGCACGGCCAGTACGGCCGATACGGTGCACGTAATCTTCGTCGACGTTCGGCAGTTCGAAGTTGACCACGTGTGGCAACTGGTCGATGTCGAGGCCGCGCGCGGCGATGTCGGTAGCGACCAGGATGCGCACTTCGCCGGCCTTGAAGTCGGCCAGGGCTTTGGTGCGCGCGTTCTGGCTCTTGTTACCATGGATGGCGACAGCACTGAGGCCATGTTTGTCCAGGTATTCGGCCAGGCGGTTGGCGCCGTGCTTGGTGCGGGTGAACACCAGCACCTGTTCCCAGGCGCCCGCGGTGATCAGGTGCGCCAGCAGCGAACGCTTGTGGTTGGCTGGCAGGCGGAAAACCCGTTGCTCGATACGCTCGACCGTGGTGTTCGGCGGCGTTACTTCGATGCGTTCCGGGTTGTGCAGCAGCTTGCCGGCGAGGTCGGTGATGTCCTTGGAGAACGTCGCCGAGAACAGCAGGTTCTGACGCTTGGCCGGGAGGCGGGCCAGGACCTTCTTCACGTCATGGACAAAGCCCATGTCGAGCATGCGGTCGGCTTCGTCCAGCACGAGGATTTCCACGTGTGACAAATCGACGCTGCCTTGGCCGGCGAGGTCGAGCAGGCGGCCAGGGCAGGCCACCAGCACGTCAACGCCACGGGACATGGCCTGAACCTGTGGGTTCATGCCGACGCCGCCGAAGATGCAGGCGCTGACGAACTTCAGGTCACGGGCATAGACCTTGAAGCTTTCGTGTACTTGAGCCGCGAGTTCGCGGGTAGGGGTCAGGACCAGTACGCGCGGTTGGCGCGGGCCGTGACGCTGGGATTTGTCCGGGTGACCGTTAGGGAACAACCGCTCCAGGATCGGAAGGGCGAAGCCACCGGTTTTGCCAGTACCTGTCTGAGCCGCAACCATCAGGTCGCGACCTTGCAACACGGCGGGAATGGCCCGCTGTTGCACCGGAGTAGGCTCGGTATAGCCCGCTGCCTCGATGGCGCGGACTAAAGCCTCGGAGAGACCGAGGGAAGCAAAGGACATGAGTAATCCTGTTTTAGTTAGGGCTTGGCCCAATGGGAGTCTTGCCTGGCGCGAATGGCGTTTAAGAGGACGCAATCCCGTCCGGTCCTGCTGGGCCTCGAAGGCTCGTCTGGAGCGCTCGCGCGGGCTGAAAAGCTGCGCTGTAGCGGGGTCGAGATGCCTTGAACAAGTCCGAGCGTCCGGGCGTGAGCCTGGCGGGAAGGCCGGAGTATAACAGAGCAATCACTGCGCGCCGCTTTCCTGCTGCTCAACGGTTTTTTCGCGGGCAGCGGTGGCCCCGGCAGTTTTCGTGCTGGTAG
The DNA here is from genome assembly GCF_000282415.1 of Pseudomonas sp. GM60. Classification (NCBI taxonomy): domain Bacteria; kingdom Pseudomonadati; phylum Pseudomonadota; class Gammaproteobacteria; order Pseudomonadales; family Pseudomonadaceae; genus Pseudomonas; species Pseudomonas sp. GM60. The sequence continues at coordinate 74,482 of NZ_AKJI01000109.1, read as the reverse complement.
CCGGATCGGCGCCATAACGGGCGCTCAGTTCGGCGTACGCGGGTTCACGCTTGAATCGTTTGAGCTCGGCGCCGAAGCGCTGCACCAGCAAATCCATGCCCGCGTTGCGGCGCACCGCCAGAAACTGGCTCTGCTGGCTGATGACGGTCGGGTTTTCGCTGATCTGGTCGCGGATATTCAATTCGTCGAGCAAATGCTGGCCCACCCGGCGGTCGGTGATCAGCAGGTCGATCCTGCCGCGCACCAGTTTGCCGAAGTTGGCTTCATGGGTGGGCGCCGGTTCGCGCGTGAACAGCGTCGATTCACGGAAGTCCGGGCTGTACAGATAGCCCGGCGAGGTGCCTATCGTCAGGCCTTTCAGATCGTCGAGGGTGCTAAACGGGTGCGGGCGTTCGTTGGCATAGAACAGCACGAACTGGACTTCCGAGAGCGGTTCGCTGGGGTAGAGCAGGGTCGCATCGCGCTCGTCGCTGTGAAAAATGTCCAGCGCGCCATCGGCCTGGCCGGTTTCAAGCATCGACAGGCAGCGTTTCCACGGCAGGAACTGCCACTCGACTTCGATCCCCAGGCGCTTGAAGACGATGGCCGTGGTTTCGTAGTCCAGGCCCAGTGATTTGCCGTTTTCCTCGTAGACATAAGGTGCCCACGGTTCAGTGACAATGCGTAGCTTCTCGCCCCGAGCGGCAAAGCTCAGGCAAGTGAAAACCAGCACGGCAATTAACTGTGGGATCAAAGGCATGGGCTTGAGATTACGACGAGAAACGGGAAAGAGCCAGAAACCGACTGCAGATGCTCTATCTCCGTGTGTTGCATCACAATAAAAGTACGTAGAAAGCAAAAAATCGCAGCCTTCGACCGCTCCTACAGGGATTAAACATGCCCGAATGTAGGAGTGGCCGAAGGCTGCGATCTTTTGATCTTGCTTTAAACGTTTATCAGCGCGGCAACTTCAGGTTGTTCCACACCGCCAGGCTCGCTTCAGCCTGGTTCAGTGTGTAGAAGTGCAGCCCTGGCGCACCACCTTGCAGCAGGCGTTCGCACATCTCGGTGATGACTTGTTCACCAAAGCCTTGAATGCTCTGGGTGTCGTCGCCGTAGGCTTCCAGTTGCTTGCGGATCCAGCGCGGGATTTCCGCACCGCAGGCATCGGAGAAGCGCGCCAGCTTGCTGTAGTTGGTGATCGGCATGATGCCCGGCACGATCGGGATGTTCACGCCCATCGCCCGTACACGCTCGACGAAGTAGAAATAGCTGTCGGCGTTGAAGAAGTACTGGGTGATCGCGCTGTCGGCGCCAGCGTTGGCTTTGCGCACGAAGTTGGTCAGATCGTCTTCGAAATTGCGCGCTTGCGGATGCATTTCCGGGTAAGCGGCGACTTCGATGTGGAAATGATCACCGGTCTCTTCACGAATGAATTCGACCAGGTCGTTGGCGTGGCGCATTTCGCCGCTGGCCATGCCCATGCCCGAAGGCAGGTCACCGCGCAGGGCAACGATGCGCTTGATGCCGGCAGCCTTGTATTGCGCCAGCAGGCCGCGCAAGTCGGCCTTGCTGTCGCCTACGCAGGACAGATGCGGTGCGGCAGGGACTTTGACTTCGCTTTCGAGCTGCAACACGGTGTTGAGGGTTCGATCACGGGTCGAGCCGCCAGCGCCATAGGTGCAGGAGAAGAAATCGGGGTTGTACGTGGCCAGCTGACGAGCAGTGGCGAGCAGCTTTTCATGCCCAGCGTCGGTCTTCGTAGGGAAGAACTCGAAGCTGTAGCGACGGTCTTGGGACATGGTCATATCCTTGGAAACGCGTAAGGCGAACGCTGACCCTTTGTAGGAGCGAGCCTGCTCGCGAAGAGCGTGAGAGCAATGCGTTTATCCAGCCAGTACGCATTATCGTTAACGTCCATCGCGAGCAGGCTCGCTCCTACAAGGGAGCAGGCGACGCGGTGCATCAGAACACCGCGCAGCCGGCCAGCGAATCAGTAGCGGTAAGCGTGCGGCTTGAACGGACCTTCGACAGTCACGCCGATGTAGTCGGCCTGGGTCTTGGTCAGTTGAGTCACGACGCCGCCGAAACCGCGGACCATTTCCAGGGCCACTTCTTCGTCGAGTTTCTTCGGCAGTACTTCAACAGTCAGGCGCTCGGCTTTCTGGGCTGGCGACAGGTCGGCGTACTTCTGGCCGAAAAGGAAGATCTGCGCCAGAACCTGGTTGGCGAACGAACCGTCCATGATGCGGCTTGGGTGACCGGTGGCGTTACCCAGGTTAACCAGACGGCCTTCGGCCAGCAGGATCAGGTAGTCGTCGTTCTGGGCATCGAATGCGCCAGGACCGGTACGGTGGATTTTGTGAACCTGTGGCTTCACTTCTTCCCATGCCCAGTTCTTGCGCATGAAAGCGGTGTCGATTTCGTTGTCGAAGTGGCCGATGTTGCAGACAACAGCGCGCTTCTTCAGGGCTTTGAGCATGTTCGAGTCGCAAACATTGACGTTACCGGTGGTGGTCACGATCAGGTCGATCTTGCCCAGCAGCGCTTTGTCGATGCTTGCTTCGGTACCGGTGTTGATACCGTCGATGAACGGCGAAACCAGTTCGAAACCGTCCATGCAGGCTTGCATGGCGCAGATCGGGTCGACTTCGGAGACTTTAACGATCATGCCTTCCTGACGCAGGGACTGAGCGGAGCCCTTGCCCACGTCACCGTAACCGATGACCAGCGCTTGCTTGCCGGACAGCAGGTGGTCGGTGCCGCGCTTGATCGCGTCGTTCAGGCTGTGACGGCAGCCGTACTTGTTGTCGTTCTTGCTCTTGGTCACCGAGTCGTTGACGTTGATGGCCGGGATTTTCAGCTCGCCCTTGGCCAGCATGTCCAGCAGGCGGTGAACGCCGGTGGTGGTTTCTTCGGTCACGCCGTGAACGCGATCCAGAACCTGTGGGTACTTGTCGTGCAGCAGCTGGGTCAGGTCGCCGCCGTCGTCGAGGATCATGTTGGCATCCCATGGCGCGCCATCTTTGAGGATGGTTTGCTCCAGGCACCACTCGTACTCTTCTTCAGTCTCGCCTTTCCAGGCGAAAACCGGGATGCCAGCAGCGGCGATAGCAGCAGCGGCCTGATCCTGAGTCGAGAAAATGTTGCAGGACGACCAGCGAACTTCGGCACCCAGGGCAACCAGGGTTTCGATCAGCACGGCAGTCTGAATGGTCATGTGGATGCAGCCGAGAATCTTGGCGCCTTTGAGCGGCTGCTCACCGACGTACTTGCGGCGCAGCCCCATCAGGGCTGGCATTTCGGATTCAGCGATGATGGTTTCGCGACGGCCCCAGGCAGCCAGGGACATGTCGGCGACTTTGTAATCGTTAAAATCTGCAGGCGTGATAACAGCGCTCATGAAGAGCCTCCATTCGTAATGTATGCGAATGGGCGCCGTTGTGCGTTTAGTGTCTGGCCGTGGCCAGTCAACGCCCCATCCGAGCCTGACAGGTTGAACCTGCTGCAGCGCCCCTCGGACAGGTGGCGGGAAAACGGTATCAATGGAACGTTACCGTTTTGAAACGGGGGCGATTATAGCGGGCTATGCTGATCTTCCAAAGCGTTTCTGTCGGTCAATGTCCGAACGGTAATCGTGACCATAGACGATGCTTAATAGAGCTCTAGTCCGGGCTCTGCCATGATGGCACCCATCATTCGGCAAGACGCTCAGGAGTGAATATGAATTTCCACACCCGCAAATGGGTAAAACCCGAAGACCTCAACCCCAACGGCACGCTGTTCGGCGGCAGCCTGTTGCGCTGGATCGACGAAGAAGCGGCGATCTACGCCATCGTCCAGTTGGGCAATCAGCGCGTGGTGACCAAGTACATTTCCGAAATCAACTTCGTCAGCGCCTCGCGCCAGGGCGACATCATCGAACTGGGCATCACCGCCACCGAGTTCGGCCGCACCTCGATCACCCTGACCTGCGAAGTGCGCAACAAGATCACCCGCAAAAGCATCCTGACGGTGGAGAAGATGGTCTTCGTCAACCTAGGCGAAGACGGCCTGCCCGCCCCACACGGCCGAACCGAGATCAAGTACGTCAAAGACCAGTTCAAGGACGAGTAATGCGAGTTCCGTAGGAGCCGGCTTGCCGGCGATGGCGTAATCAGCATCACCACAGAAACCGAGTCGACCCCATCGCCAGCAAGCTGGCTCCTACAGAAACAAGCCAGTGCACTGAACAAGCGCCGAACCCCGCGTGTCGTACCTACATGACACGCCACCGGTTCCGGAGCTCTATGGACGCGCAAAAAGACGGCAAGACCCCGAACCTCTCGGCTGAAGAACGGCACGACGTCGAAAAAAGCCAGCCGCCACGTGCGGCTGTATTGCACGAAATCATCCGCACCCAGGGCGATCAGGAACTCGAACGCAGCGTCGCCGCGCTATGGTGGTCGGCGCTCGCCGCCGGTCTGACCATGGGCCTGTCGCTGATGGCCATGGGGTTGCTCAACTCGCGTCTGCCGGACGGCGAACACTTCAAGGTGATCGCCAGTTTCGGTTACTGCGCCGGGTTCCTTGCGGTCATCCTCGCCCGCCAGCAATTGTTCACCGAGAACACCCTGACGGCGGTGCTGCCGGTCATGACCAAACCCACCCTGAACAATTTCGGCCGGTTGTTGCGGCTGTGGTCGGTGGTGCTGGTGGGCAACCTTTGCGGCACCTTGCTGGTCGCGTATGTGATGTTGCACCTGCCGATTTTCGACACCAAGACCGACCTGGCCTTCCTCGATATCGGGCGCAAAGTCATGGAGAACGACGCGAGCAAGATGTTCGCCAAAGGCATTGTGTCGGGCTGGATGATCGCGACCATGGTCTGGATGATCCCGTCCATGGAGAGCGCCAAGATGTGGATCATCATCCTCATCACCTACCTCATGGCGCTGGGGGATTTCACCCACATCGTCGTCGGTTCGGCCGAAGTGTCGTATCTGGTGTTTGCCGGCGAGTTGCCGTGGAAGGATTTCTGGCTGGTGTTCGCAGGTCCCACGCTGGTGGGGAACATCATCGGTGGCAGCTTTATCTTTGCGCTGTTGAGCCATGCGCAGATTCGAAGCGAAAGCGGGCCGCCGAAGCAGTCTGCGGATCGGGAGCCCGACCCGCAGAAGGTCAAAAAGTAATCAGTGATGCCCGGCCTGTGCCGCTGGCGCAGGCTCATCCCGGGTCACGTGCTTGACCAGTTTGCCGATGCTCAAGCCCTGCAACAGGATCGACGACAACACCACGATGTAGGTGATGCTCAGCAGCAAATCACGCTCCGGGCCCAATGGCAGCGCCAGGGCGAGCGCCACCGAAACACCACCGCGCAAACCACCCCAGGTCAGAATCCGGATCGTCCCGCGCGGCACTGTGCGCCAGCGTCGCAGCAGGAGGATGGCCGGTGCCACGGTCAACAGGCGCGAGAGCAGAATGGCCAGGGCCAGCAAACTTGCCGCCAATACGTGCAGCCAGTTGAACGGCAGCAGCAACAGCTCCATGCCGATCAGGGCAAACAGCAGGGCGTTGAGCATGTCGTCGAGCAGCTCCCAGAAACCGTCCAGGTACTTTCGGGTCATGTCGTTCATCGCCAGATTGCGCCCCAGATTGCCGATGATCAGGCCGGCGACCACCATCGCAATCGGTGCGGAAACATGCAGCTCCGACGCCATGGCCGAGCCGCCGATCACCAGTGCCAGGGTCAACATGACTTCGATCTGATGCTGCTCGATGCTCTTGATCATCAGGTACACCAGGTAGCCAATCAGCCCACCAAACAGCACGCCGCCAATCGCTTCGTGCGCGAACAACAGGGCCGTGGCGCCTACGGTCGGGGTTTCACCGAGTTGCGCGATACCCAGCAGCACGGTGAACACCACTACCGCGGTGCCATCGTTGAACAGCGATTCGCCGACAATCGTGGTTTTCAGCGGTTTGGACGCGTTGGCGGTCCGCAGCACGCCGAGCACCGCGATGGGGTCGGTCGGCGAAATCAGCGCGCCGAACAGCAGGCAATACAGAAAGCTCACGTGCCAGCCGAACAGGGCAAAGATGTAATACGCGAGGCTGCCGATCACGGCGGTGGCGATCAATACGCCAAACGTCGCCAGCAGGCCGATGGGCCAGCGATAGCTGCGCAGGTCATTGAGATTGACGTGCAGCGCGCCGGCGAACAGCAGAAAGGACAGCATCCAGTTCATCAGCAGATCGCCGAAGTCGATCTGGCCGATCAGCTGTTGCACACGCTCTTCGAGGCCGGGGTAACCGAGGACACTCAGGCCCTGCAACAGCAGGGAAAACATCAGTGCGGTGACCATGACGCCGATGGTCGGGGGCAGGCCGATGAAACGGAAATTCACGTAGGTGAGCAGGGAGGTGAGGCAGATAAACGCAGCGACAAGTTCAAGCATCCGGGGTCCTTGGATGAGGGGAGAGATTGGTTTTCAGGTAGGTGCACCGAGTCGGTTTCTTCGTGGGCAAGCCTCGCCCCTACAGGATCTGCGCGATCCTGTAGGGGCGAGGCTTGCCCGCGAAGGCAATTATTCAGGCGGACACATTGACCGCAGCCGCACCGCGACGTTGCAGGTAAATGAAGAAAAGCGCTGTCAGCACCGTCAAGCCACTTACCAGCGCCCCGGTCCACGGCAAGTCCGCCAGATCCGCGCCGCTGGCGACCACCAGCCCACCAATCCACGCGCCGGCCGCATTGCCGAGATTGAAGGCGCTCTGGTTCAACGTCGAACCCAGATTGGGTGCTTCATGTGCCTGATCAATGATCAGCAGTTGCAAAATCGGGCACAGGGCGAAGGCAAAGATCCCCCACAACACCAGCGTGATCGCCGCCGGAATCACCGAGTGACTGGTCTGCGTGAACGCGGCCAGCACGACCACCACCGCCAGCGCCATACCCACCAGCGAAGGCAGCAAGCGACTGTCGGCCAGGCGGCCGCCGAGCATGCTGCCCGCCGTCAAACCGACGCCGAACAACAGCAACATAATGGTCACGCCGTGCGGGCTGACCCCGGTGATGTCCTGCAGGATCGGCGCGATGTAGGTGAACACGCTGAACAGGCTGGTCGACGCCAGCACGCTCATGCCCAAGGCCAGCAGCACATTGACCTTGCCCAGCACCTTGAACTCGCTGGCGAGGTTGGCCTTGTCCATGGCGATGTCCTTCGGCAGCCAGACCCACTGCGCAATCGCGGCGATCACACCGATCACCGACACTGCCCAGAACGTCGAACGCCAACCGGCGTATTGGCCGAGCGCGGTGCCCAATGGGACGCCGAGCACATTGGCCAGGGTCAGGCCGGTGAACATCATGGCAATCGCCTGCGCCCGTTTGTTCGGCGCGACCAGACCGGCCGCGACCACCGAACCAATGCCGAAGAACGCCCCGTGGCACAACGCGGTAACCACTCGCGCGGCCATCAGCGTGGCGTAGTTTGGCGCCAACGCGCACAGCACGTTGCCGAGGATGAACATCAGTGTCATGCCCAGCAGGGTGGCTTTGCGCGGCATATTGGCGGTGCCGACCGCGAGAATCGGCGCGCCGAACACCACGCCCAGGGCGTAGCCGGTGATCAACAGGCCGGCGTGGGGAATGCTCACGGCGAGGTCGCGAGCGACGTCGGGCAGCAAGCCCATGATGACGAATTCAGTGGTGCCGATGCCGAACGCGGCAACAGCGAGGGCAAGCAAGGCGAGTGGCATGCGCAAGGTCTCTGTCGGTAGTCTTGACGCTGTGATCAGGCATACGCAGGCCGACGACCGTTCTCGAAGAGAGCGGGCCATGGCAGAAATTATTGGAATTAGTCTGTGCGCAACTGAGTGCGGCGTGGTCGCTTGCAGTATAAACAGCTGCTGACATATGGCGAATCAATAATCTCCCCCGCCCTTGTAGGAGCCGGCTTGCCGGCGATGGCGTTCTTGAGGATGTCATCGCCGGCAAGCCGGGCTCCTACAAGGGCGGCGGGGGCAAAAAAAGGAGTGTGCCGTGCTTGCGACGGCGTTGGTGTTGGTGGCGGCGCTGTTGCACGCGGCGTGGAACACCCTGATTAAATTCAGTGCGGAACGGTTGTTGGTCGTGGCCTGCATGGACAGCGTGGCGATGCTTTTTGTCGCGCTGATGCTGCCGTTCGTGGCGCTGCCACCGATTGAAATCTGGCCATGGATTCTCGCATCGGCCGCATTCGAATTGCTTTATCGCTATCTGCTGATTCAGGCCTATCGGGTGGGTGATCTCGGTTTGGTGTACCCGCTGATGCGTGGCTTGTCGCCGTTAGTGGTGCTGGCCTTGACGCTGATCTTTGCCGGGGAGGTGCTGACGAATCAGCAGATCTTCGGAATTCTGCTCATCCCGTTGGGCATGCTGTGCCTGCTGTGGCAGGGCGGTGGCGGTACGCGTTTGCCGTGGTCGATGCTGCCGGTGGTGGCGCTTATTGGCCTGTGCATTGGCTGCTACACCTTTATCGATGGCCAGGCGTTGCGGCGCTGGTCGCATCCGCTGGATTACCTGGTCTGGGTGACGTTGCTCAGCGCCTGGCCGTTTCCGCTGCTGGCGTTGGTGCGCAAGCGGCCGGCGTTCATGCTGTTCTGGCGTGAACAATGGCGCTTGGGATTGGCGGTCGGGTTCTGCGTGTTGTTCAGCTACGCTCTGGTGCTGTGGGCGATGCAGCTGGGGTCGATTGCAGAAGCGGCGGCATTGCGCGAGATCAGCGTGATTCTGGTGGTGCTGTTTGGCATGCGCTATCTGAAAGAACCTTTCGGTCGGCCGCGGCTCTTGGCCTGTGGGCTGGTGCTGATCGGCATGTTGGTGATGAAGTTTTGACCGGAATCCGGATTTTATAACTCGAAGAAAGGGACTGCGATATGACGGTTGCTCTGTGGTGCATTTTGATTGCGTTCTTCCTGCCCTATCTCTGCGTGGGGATTGCCAAGGTCAGTGGCCGTTTTGGATTGAAAGACAACCATGATCCCCGGGATTTTCTCGAGTCACTGAATGGTTTGGGCCGGCGCGCCTATGCGGCGCAATTAAACAGTTTCGAAGTGACCCCGGCGTTCGCGGCGGCGGTGATCGTGGCCCACCTGGCCGGCAACGCCGAGCTGGTGACGATCAATGTGCTGTCGGTGTTGTTCATCACCAGCCGTCTGCTGTACATCATTTGCTACCTGGCGGACTGGGCGATTCTGCGGTCGCTGGTGTGGTTTGTGGGGATGGGGTTGATCGTGAGTTTCTTTGTGATTTCGGTCTGACATATCTGCGGTGTTTATTTTGGCCCCTTCGCGGGCAAGCCTCGCTCCTACAGAAATCTGCGGCGAGCACACAATGTGTGATCGACTGTAATCCCTGTAGGAGCGAGGCTTGCCCGCGAAGGCGATCTGTCAGGCGAAACCAGACTCAAGGATTGGCTTTAATCGCATCAGCCACCTGAGGCACTTGCGGCAATGCCGCGCCTTTGGGCCAGAGCATCCAGATCTGCCCCTGCTGCTTCATGTCGCCAGCCAGTTGCCCCGCCGCTTCGCCGGTGCCCCAGAACAAGTCTGCACGGACTTCGCCGGCAATCGCGCCGCCAGTGTCTTGAGCCGCCACCGGGCGAACCAGCGCGGAGCCGTCCGGCCGCGTTGTGGATAACCACAACAGGCTGCCCAGCGGAATCACTTTGCGATCCACTGCCGCACTGTAACCCGCCGTCAGCGGTACGTTCAGCGAGCCGCGAGGGCCTTCATTGCTGTCCGGGTTGCGGGTGAAGAACACATAGCTCGGGTTGCTGCCGAGCAGTTCCGGAATGCGCGCCGGATTGGCCTTGGCCCAGTCGCTGATTGCGCCCATGGTCACGTCTTCTTTCTTCAGTTCGCCTTGCTCTACCAGCCAGCGGCCGATGGGGCGATACGGATGACCGTTCTGGTCGGCATACGCAATGCGCAACTGGCGACCATCGTCGAGCTGAATGCGACCGGAACCCTGGATTTGCAGGAATTGCAGGTTCATCGGGTCGGTCAGCCATGCCACGACCGGCGCCTTGACCCCTTTGGTTTCGATGGTTGCCGCATCGTCGTAAGGCTTGAGCACGCGACCTTCGAGCCGTCCGCGCAGGCGTTTGCCTTTGAGCTCCGGGTAGATGCTGTCCAGAGAGACGATGATCATGTCTTCTGGAACCCCGTACACCGGGATGTTCGCCACGGCAGTTTGGGTCAGGCTGCCGGGGTAGACCGGCTCGTAGTAACCGGTGATCAAACCGTTGGGATTGTCGTTGGCGGCGCGCAGGCCGTAGACGTCGAGGTTCTGTTTGAGGAAGCCGCGAATGTCACTGGCGGTTTGCGGCACGTTGCTGGCAGCGGCACAGGTAGAGCCCCAGATCGGGTCGGCCTTGAGTCGGGTGCAGGCGCTGCGCCATGAACCGAAACCGGCGACCAGGTCGTTATCGGACACCGTCGGCAGGGCTTCCCAGGTGGCGCTGGAATAAGTCGCCAGCGCGTGGGTCTTGGGTTTGTTGTTGTCACCGCCGGTGCAGCCTGCGAGCACGGCCACCATCGGGAGGGTCCAGGCGAGGCGGTGACGCCATGCCTTGAAACGGCTGTTCATGGAGTAATTCCTTTGTCGGTTGCCTGAGTGCTCCATGCGCTCAAACAACCCGTATTGATAATAGGGCTATTGGTCTTTGCCGATGACGCGAGGATACTGGCCGCCGTTTCCCGTGACCTGAAGCCACCATGACTCTTAAAAGACTTTCCGTTGTATTGCTGGCCTGCCTGACCTTGTCCGCGTGCGGCGGTGTCGATCCGAATTCTCCATTGGGCCAGCGCAAGGCAATCTTCAAACAAATGCTCAAGACCGGCGAAGACCTGGGTGGCATGTTGCGCGGCCGCATTCCATTCGACGGCCCGAAATTCGCTGACGGCGCGGTGAAACTCGATGCGTTGTCCCAGGAACCGTGGAAGCATTTTCCGCAGGTGCGCGAAGAAGATCACACCAGCGCCAAGGGCGACGTTTGGCAGAAACAGGCACGCTTTCAGGAAATGGCCCGCACCCTTGAAGCCGCCACCGGTGAATTGGTGATTGCCAGCAAGGTTCAGCCTTACAAGGCCAGCAACCTGGGGCCGGCGGTGCAGAAGGTCGAAGATGCCTGTAGTGCGTGCCATAAAGAGTTTCGGGATCATTGATTTGCAGCGCTCTTACTGACGCTTTCGCGAGCAGGCTCGCTCCCACATAGGATTGCATTCCCCTGTGGGAGCGAGCCTGCTCGCGAAGCTCCCTGAAGAACGCTACAAATTCCTGACTTTACCTTTTCTTATTTATCCAGCTCGTCGAGCGCGTCTTGTAGCTCCTTGCGGGACTCGGCCAGTTTGTCCTTACGCTTGTTGATCTTCTCCGGATCGCCTTTCTTCATGGCTTTGTCGAGGTCGGCCTGGCGCTGGCTGACTTCATGCTTGGCATCGAGGACCTTGTTTTCCCGCTCCTTCTTCAGCGAAGCGTCGGTGCAATGCGCAGTGACTTCGCTCAGTGCCGTTTCCAGGCCTGCCTGCTGATCGGCGTTGCCATGGGATTTGGCCAGTTCGATCTGGTTGATGATGCCTTGTTTCTTGGCGGCACAACCGGTCAGCCCCGGGGCCTCTTCAGCGGCCATCAGTGGCGCGGCCATCACGCTGCAAAGGGTCAGCAGGGCGAGCGGTGAAAGAAATTTCATAAAAGCTCCATGTGCAGGTGCAATCGGGTCGATAGGGCGATGGGCGTTTGAGCCCGTCGGCCTCTTTGGGTTCCCGGGCGGGCGAGTATCTGCGGTTGCTAAAAACCGTCGATCCCCGCCGCACGTAATGTGTCGCTCAAGGCCAGGACCTGCGGGTCGCGGAAAAATGCGCTCAATTGCGCCGCGCGTCCCGGGCCTATGCCGGCTTCGGCCTGCCATTGTTCGGTGTTTCGTTGTGCCAGTTCCTGCCAGGAGTCGGCGAGGTTTGCCTGGCCGGTCGGTGGTAAACCCAGGGCTTTGAGCCAGCGAGTAAAAGGGCGTTGGCGGGCACTGTTGAAACTGTTTAGAAGACGAGTACTGCTGCGCTCGCCGAAGCCGTTAATGTTAGCAAGCTCTTGAGCATCGAGGGTCAACCAATCCAGCAGGCCGTTCAGGTGGCCTGTTTCGAAAAGTTTCTCCCATGTTCCCGGGCCGACATGAGGCATGGCCAACCCTTGCTTGCCACTGAGCCAGGTCAGTCGCGCGAGAAACTGGCTTTCACAGCCCGGCGTCGGTTGCCAGCAACTCAAATGATGAAAGTCGGCTGCCAGCGGCGCGTTCAAGGCTGGGCGTTCGGCGGCGCGTAGTACGACGCCGTCGAGCCGGGGAATGGTCAGCCCCGCGAGGCTGATGGACACCTGATCGCCGGGGCGGATGTCCAGCTCCTCCCAGCGCCGCAGTGAGCTGACGCTGACACGCTTGATCTGCCGGTCATCGAGCGTCACCGGTTTCAAGTCCAGCACGGGGGTGATCCGTCCGGTGCGACCGACCTTGAAGTCGACTTTGCGTACTTCGGCCAGCGCCTGGGCAAAGGGGTATTTCCAGGCGACGGCCCAGTACGGTGTTTTTGCCTGCCAGCGCTCGGCCGAAGGCCGTTGGCTCTGACGCAGGACCACACCGTCACTGGCAAAGGGCAGGGGCGAGCGGTACCAGTAATTGCGCCAGCGTTCGGCATCGGCAAACGTCTGTACCGGCTGACTGTAAGGCGCGATGCTCGGCAAACCCAGCTCATCCAGAGCGGCGATGCGAGCAGGCAAACCGGCCGGGCCTTGTGGCCAGTCCCAGATAAACAGGCCGATGCCGGTGGCCTGCTCAGGGTTGAGTTCCTTGCGCGCCATCAAACCGGCCACGGTGGCGCGGGCATTAAGGCTTCCTGCCTTGACTTGAACATGGTCGGCCAGTCGCCAATAGAGTTCGCCTTGCACCAGCAGGTCCAGCGGTTGCGACAGTTGCCGGGGGATGGCGGGGATCAGTCGCGCCGAGGCCGTCCAGTCTTGCCCGTTTATTCCGTCGCCGCGACTGATTGCCTGGTGCAGTGCGCCCTTGCGGTAGATCAGCGTCACTGCCACACCATCGACTTTGGGTTGTACCCAGAGGTCCTTGCGATCGCGCATCCAGGTTTCGGCTGCACGACCATCTCGCACTTTTTCCAGGCCTGTGTGGGCAATGGGGTGGGCAATTTTGCCGCCAGCCGTGCGTAATGGTTCGGGCGTCAGGCCCAAGTCAAAGCAACTGCGCCATTCGGTGAGGCGAGCGAGGGCTTGATCGTAAAGTTCGTCGGCAACCAGCGAGCGGCCATGGTGGTGATAACTGTCATCCCAGGTGTCGATCTGTTTTTGCAGGGTTGTGATTTCTTCCAGAGCCCTGTCGGGCGGCCAGTCGGGACAGTCGGCTGCGGTTGTAGTGAGGCAAAAAAAGCTCAGAAAAAAAACAGAAAACAGGCGCAGAAGCATCGTGAGCGTCCTTGCTCAAGGGGAGTGCTTGAAGGCTAGTCAGTATTTGCTGGCAGGAAGTGTGGGTGTTTTTCCTGGTGTTTCCGGGCGAATGGGCTGGCCTCTTCACCGGCTTGCCGGCGATGGGGGCGGTTCGGTCCCAAACGCAAGACAATAAAAAGCCCCGCACGGCGAACCGTGCAGGGCTTTTGGTACCGCCGGGGAGGTCTTACAGGCCGGCAGCCGAACGCAGGTCGTCGGCGCGGTCGGTTTTTTCCCAGGTGAACGTGGTGAAGGTGTCTTCGCCAACGGTCTTGGTCGCCGGGGTGCGACCGAAGTGGCCGTACGCTGCGGTTTCCTGGTACATCGGGTGCAGCAGGTCAAGCATGGTGGTGATTGCGTATGGACGCAGGTCGAACACTTCGCGAACCAGTTTGACGATTTTGTCGTCGCTGATTTTGCCGGTGCCGAAGGTGTTCAACGAGATCGAAGTCGGCTGGGCAACACCGATCGCGTAGGAAACCTGAATCTCGCAGCGCTCGGCCAGGCCGGCAGCGACGATGTTCTTCGCCACGTAACGACCGGCGTAGGCCGCGGAACGGTCAACCTTCGATGGATCTTTACCGGAGAACGCGCCGCCGCCGTGACGGGCCATGCCGCCGTAGCTGTCGACGATGATCTTGCGACCGGTCAGACCGCAGTCACCCACTGGGCCGCCAATGATGAACTGGCCAGTCGGGTTGATGTGGAACTGGGTGTCTTTGGTCAGCAGTTCGGCAGGCAGCACGTGCTTGACGATCAGCTCCATCACGCCTTCGCGCAGGTCTTTGTACGACACTTCAGGGTTGTGCTGGGTCGACAGTACAACAGCGTCGATACCGACAACCTTGCCGCCTTCGTAACGGCAAGTCACTTGCGACTTGGCGTCCGGGCGCAGCCAAGGCAGCAGGCCGGATTTACGGGCTTCGGCCTGGCGTTGAACCAGCTGGTGCGAGAAGGTGATCGGTGCTGGCATCAGCACGTCGGTTTCGTTGCTGGCGTAGCCGAACATCAGGCCCTGGTCGCCGGCGCCCTGATCTTCAGGCTTGGCACGGTCAACACCCTGGTTGATGTCAGGGGACTGCTTGCCGATGATGTTCATCACACCGCAAGTGGCGCCGTCGAAGCCGACATCGGAGCTGTTGTAGCCGATGTCCAGAATGACGTTACGCACGATTTCTTCCAGGTCGACCCAGGCCGACGTGGTGACTTCACCTGCGATGATTGCCACGCCGGTTTTTACCAGCGTTTCGCACGCCACACGGGCGAACTTGTCTTCAGCAATGATGGCGTCCAGCACCGCATCGGAAATCTGGTCGGCGATTTTGTCCGGATGCCCTTCAGACACGGACTCGGAGGTGAAGAGGGAGTATTCGCTCATCTCGATTTTTTCCTGAATTTACCGATGGTGAGTGTCGCCAGTTGGCCGCTGAAAGTGGCGGACCTGAATCTGGAAACCATTACGTAAGCCTACATAGAGGCTTTCCCCGGGAACGAGTCCCGCAGCGGTGGCCCAACGGGCCAGATCGTCCTGTTCAAACCCCAACCAGAGATCACCGCAGGCCTCCCTGGCCCAACTCTGGTTGTGGCTACATAACTCTGTCACAAGCAGGCTACCGCCCGGTTGCAGCAATTTGGCCATGTGCTTGAGCGCATCGGCCGGCGCGGCAAAGTGGTGCAGCACCATGTTCAGTACAACGCAATCGGCCTTGAGGCTTACGCCATTCAATGCATCGGCCAGTTGCAGGCTGACGTTAGCCAGCGTTTCACGTTCGCAGACCTGTCGCGCCAATTCGAGCATCGCCTGGCTGTTGTCCAGCGCGGTGACGTGAGTGAAACGGCGCGCCAGTTCCGGCAGAAAAGCACCGTCGCCAGGGCCGACTTCGATGGCCGTGGCGCCTTCACTGAAGCTCAGTTTGTCGAGCAAGGCCACCACGCTTTCGCGGTACTGCGGCAGGCCGGCAATCAGGTCTTGCTGGGCGCGAAACTTCTCCGCGACCCGTGAGAAAAAGTCCTGGCTGGCCGCTGCACGTTGCCCGTGGACCTGACCGATCCGCGACTGCACATCGGCAGGCAGGGTCAGGTTGTCCACTTCTTCGAGCAGCGCGGCGTGCAGCTTGCCGCCAAGCAGGTCGGTGTGGGGCAGGGCGCGACGGTAGAAAATCGCGTTGCCTTCACGGCGTGTCGCCACCAGGTCGGCCTGGGCCAGTACCTTGAGGTGATGACTCATGCCCGACTGGCCAATACCGAAGATCTGCGCCAGTTCGAGTACGCCAAACGAGTCGTTCGCCAGCGCGCGCAATACATTCAGCCGCAGAGGATCGCCACCGGCCTTGCACAGGGCCGCCAGCTCATCGCACTCGTCATGTTGAATGGAAGGCACGCGTAAATTCATAGGGCCAGCAGTCTAGTGACGGTCAGAAAGTACCGCAAGAGCAATATCAAAAAGTTTTGATATTGCTCGATGGGTGGCACTTCTGATGACTTGTTCCACTCTACAAACGAATAGCAGAAAGGTTTCACCAGCCGAAACCGTCTTTATCCATTGGAAAAACGCCTTCAGATGACTATCTGTCATTGCCGCGAGGCATGCCTGTGAGGGAAAATGCTCGCCTTTTTTCCGTTTCGTTTTATTCAAACCCTAGGAGATCAGCGATGCCCAGCCGTCGTGAGCGTGCCAACGCCATTCGTGCCCTCAGCATGGATGCCGTGCAAAAAGCCAACAGCGGCCATCCCGGTGCCCCGATGGGTATGGCGGATATCGCCGAAGTACTTTGGCGTGACTACCTGAAGCACAACCCGAGCAATCCATCGTTCGCCGACCGTGACCGCTTCGTGCTGTCCAACGGCCACGGCTCGATGCTGATCTACTCGCTGCTGCACCTGACCGGCTACGACCTGTCGATCGATGACCTGAAGCAATTCCGTCAACTGCACAGCCGCACCCCGGGTCACCCGGAGCTCGGCTACACCCCGGGCGTTGAAACCACCACCGGTCCACTGGGCCAGGGTCTGGCCAACGCCGTGGGTTTTGCCCTGGCTGAAAAAGTCCTGGCGGCGCAGTTCAACCGTCCGGGCCACAACATCGTTGACCACCACACCTACGTGTTCCTGGGTGATGGCTGCATGATGGAAGGCATTTCCCACGAAGTCGGCTCGCTCGCCGGTACTTTGGGCCTGGGCAAGCTGATCGCCTTCTACGATGACAACGGCATCTCCATCGACGGCGAAGTCGAAGGCTGGTTCACCGATGACACGCCGAAGCGTTTCGAAGCCTACAACTGGCAGGTGATCCGCAACGTCGACGGTCATGATCCTGAAGAGATCAAAATCGCCATCGAGACCGCTCGCAAAAGCGCGCAGCCGACCCTGATCTGCTGCAAGACCACCATCGGCTTCGGTTCGCCGAACAAGCAAGGTAAAGAAGACTGCCACGGCGCCCCATTGGGTGACGCGGAAATCGCACTGACCCGTACTGCGTTGAAGTGGAACCACGGTCCGTTCGAAATCCCGGCCGACATCTACGCCGAGTGGGACGCCAAGGAAGCCGGCCGCGCTGCCGAAGCCGAGTGGGACCAGCGTTTCGCTGCCTACTCCGCCGCTTTCCCGACCGAAGCGAACGAACTGATTCGTCGTCTGAGCGGTGATCTGCCGGCCGACTTCACCGAGAAAGCCGATGCTTATATCGCTGAAGTCGCTGCCAAAGGCGAAACCATCGCCAGCCGTAAAGCCAGCCAGAACGCTCTCAACGCATTCGGCCCGCTGTTGCCTGAATTTCTCGGCGGCTCCGCTGACCTGGCCGGTTCCAACCTGACCCTGTGGAAAGGCTGCAAAGGCGTCACGGCTGAAGACGCCAGCGGCAACTACATGTACTACGGCGTTCGCGAGTTCGGCATGACCGCCATCATGAACGGCGTTGCCTTGCACGGCGGCCTGGTGCCTTACGGCGCGACCTTCCTGATGTTCATGGAATACGCCCGCAACGCTGTGCGCATGTCGGCCTTGATGAAGCAGCGCGTGATCCACGTCTACACCCACGACTCCATCGGTCTGGGCGAAGACGGCCCGACTCACCAGCCTATCGAGCAACTGGCCAGCCTGCGCTGCACGCCAAACCTCGACACCTGGCGTCCAGCCGACGCCGTGGAATCGGCGGTGAGCTGGAAGTGCGCACTGGAGCGCAAGGACGGTCCTTCGGCCTTGATCTTCTCGCGTCAGAACCTGCAGCACCAAACCCGCAACGCGATTCAGATCGAAGAGATCTCCCGTGGCGGTTACGTGTTGAAGGACTGTGCAGGCGAGCCTGATCTGATCCTGATCGCCACCGGTTCCGAAGTCGGCCTGGCGGTTCAGGCTTATGACAAGCTGACCGAGCAGGGTCGCAAAGTGCGCGTCGTTTCGATGCCGTGCACCAGCGTGTTCGATGCCCAGGACGCCGACTACAAGCAATCGGTCCTGCCGTTGCAGGTCAGCGCCCGCATCGCCATCGAAGCCTCTCACGCGGACTACTGGTACAAGTACGTGGGCCTGGAAGGTCGCGTCATCGGCATGACCACCTACGGCGAGTCGGCGCCTGCGCCAGCCTTGTTCGAAGAGTTCGGCTTCACCCTGGAAAACATCCTGGGTCAGGCTGAAGAGCTGCTGGAAGACTGATCCAGAAGTTGCGTTATCGGGGCTGACGCCTTCGCGGGCAAGCCTCGCTCCTACAAGGGATAGCGTTGTTGGCGGAATTGGGGTCATCCCGATCCTCAACAATCTCAAACCTGTAGGAGCGAGGCTTGCCCGCGAAGACGGCAGGCCTGGCGACTACATTCCCAAGCGTCATCGAGAACCCCCATGCCTCAACCGCGTCCCTACAAAGTTGCACTCAACGGCTACGGCCGGATTGGTCGTTGCGTCTTGCGTGCGTTGTTTGAGCGAGGCTCGGCGGCCGGGTTTGAAATTGTCGCGATCAACGATCTGGCGGACATGGCCAGCATCGAATACCTGACACGCTTCGACTCCACGCACGGGCGTTTTCCCGGCGAGGTGAAGGTCGACGGCGATTGTCTGCATATTAATGGCGACTGCGTGAAGGTCCTGCGCAGTGCCACCCCCGAAGGCATCGATTGGGCGTCCCTGGGCGTCGATCTGGTGCTGGAGTGCTCCGGCGCTTACCACACCCGTGAAGACGGCCAGCGTTTCCTCGACGCCGGCGCGCCACGCGTGCTGTTTTCCCAGCCGATGGCCAGCGAGGCGGATGTCGACGCCACCATCGTCTACGGCGTGAACCAGGATTGCCTGACCGGCGACGAGCTGCTGGTGTCCAACGCATCCTGCACCACCAACTGCGGCGTGCCGCTGTTGCGCCTGCTGGATCAGGCCATCGGCCTGGAATACGTGTCGATCACCACCATCCACTCGGCGATGAACGATCAGCCGGTGATCGATGCCTATCACCACGAAGACCTGCGCCGCACGCGTTCGGCGTTTCAGTCGGTGATTCCGGTGTCCACTGGTCTGGCGCGTGGCATCGAGCGCCTGTTGCCGGAACTTGCCGGGCGAATTCAGGCCAAAGCCGTGCGGGTGCCGACGGTGAACGTGTCCTGCCTCGATATTACGATGCAGACCGTGAGCGATACCGACGCCACCGAGGTCAACCGGATTCTGCGCGAGGCTGCCACCAGCGGCCCGCTCAAAGGCCTGCTGGCCTACACCGAGCTGCCCCACGCAAGCTGTGATTTCAACCATGACCCACATTCGGCGATCGTCGATGCCAGTCAGACCCGAGTTTCCGGCCCACGGCTGGTGAACATCCTGGCCTGGTTCGACAACGAATGGGGTTTTGCCAACCGAATGCTGGACGTTGCAGAACACTATCTGCAAACAGCAACTTCAAAAAAACCGTAGGAAGTGCGACCCATGACCGTGTTGAAGATGTCCGACCTCGATCTGCAAGGTAAGCGCGTATTGATCCGCGAAGACCTCAACGTCCCAGTCAAGGACGGTGTTGTCACCAGCGATGCGCGAATCCTGGCCTCGCTGCCGACCATCAAGCTGGCCCTGGAAAAAGGCGCGGCCGTGATGGTCTGCTCGCACCTTGGCCGTCCGACCGAAGGCGAGTTCTCGGCCGAGAACAGCCTCAAGCCTGTCGCTGACTACCTGAGCAAGGCCCTGGGCCGCGAAGTGCCGCTGGTTGCCGATTACCTGGGCGGCGTTGACGTCAAGGCCGGCGACATCGTGCTGTTCGAAAACGTGCGCTTCAATAAGGGCGAGAAAAAGAACGCTGACGAACTGGCCCAGCAATACGCCGCCCTGTGCGACGTGTTCGTGATGGACGCCTTCGGCACCGCTCACCGCGCCGAGGGTTCGACCCACGGCGTGGCCAAGTTCGCCAAAGTCGCGGCCGCGGGCCCGTTGCTGGCCGCCGAACTGGACGCACTGGGCAAAGCCCTGGGCGCTCCGGCTCAACCAATGGCAGCCATCGTTGCCGGTTCCAAGGTATCGACCAAACTCGACGTGCTGAACAGCCTGAGCCAGATCTGCAACCAGCTGATCGTCGGCGGCGGCATCGCCAACACCTTCCTGGCAGCAGCCGGTCACCCGGTCGGCAAGTCGCTGTACGAGCCGGACCTGCTGGACACCGCTCGCGCCATCGCCGCCAAAGTCAGTGTGCCGCTGCCGGTCGACGTGGTGGTCGCCAAGGAATTCGCTGAAAGCGCCACTGCCACCGTCAAGCTGATCGCCGATGTGGCGGCAGACGACATGATCCTGGACATCGGCCCACAGACCGCGGCGAATTTCGCCGAGCTGCTGAAGTCGTCCAAGACCATCCTGTGGAACGGCCCGGTCGGCGTGTTCGAATTCGACCAGTTCGGTAACGGCACCAAAGTCTTGGCCCAGGCCATCGCCGAAAGCTCGGCGTTCTCCATCGCGGGCGGCGGTGACACCCTGGCGGCCATTGATAAATATGGCGTTGCGGATCAGATCTCCTACATTTCTACCGGCGGCGGCGCATTCCTCGAATTCGTCGAAGGCAAAGTGTTGCCGGCCGTAGAAGTCCTGGAAAGTCGGGCCAAGGCCTGAGGTCGCTGATTTGACCAGGCAAAGGAGTGTTCAGATGGTCAAGACGCTAGCGTTGTTGATCGTCGCCGGTTCACTGGCGGCTTGCGGGAGTAACCCGAAGGCCGCACCGGAACCTGCGCCGCAATCGGTGCAAAAAAGCTGCTACCAGGCTGACTGGCAAGCGGAAACCAACCCGGTGCTCAACAAGCGTTCCGGGCCTGATGGCCTGGACAAATACGAAACACAGACCCCCGCCAAGGAACATGGTTGTCCTTGACGGGTCTGACTCCTTACTCAGGGCTGGCAGCGTGCGCCGTCAGTCGAGGAACACGGATGAAAGGTTTTATCGCCATTACGGCGCTGGTGCTGCTGGCAGGTTGCTCGAATTTTGACCTGTTCAAGCCGGCCCAATCGACGGACAGCTGGGCCACCTGGACCTGCGACAGCCAGGCCAAAGTGATCTGGCGCTACACTGACGACAGCCACAAGGCCGTCGACGTGCGCCTCGGCGGGGCCGATCAGGTCTATCGCCTGAAGCTTGAGCCGGGCGCCGAAGGTTCGCTGTACAGCAACGACATGCTGGCGTTTCACATAAAAGGTGAGGAAGGCCTGGTTTACTGGGTCGCCACCAACGATTTGATCGGCCGCGGTTGTAAAGCCGAGTGATTGAAGGCTTGTGCCAAGCCTGTAGGAGCGAAGCTTGCTCGCGAAGAGGGCGCCACATTCAACGCATGTGGTGTCAGTTAAACCGCTTTCGCGAGCAAGCTTCGCTCCTACAGGGTTTCTGCGTAATACCGAATGAGCGGACTGGATTAACCCCCGATCTGCAATAACTTGAATAGCCGCCGCCGCTCCGGCAGGCTGGCACGATTAACGACCCAAACCGGGAGAGACACACACAATGGCACTTATCAGCATGCGCCAGATGCTGGACCACGCAGCCGAGTTCGGCTACGGCGTTCCAGCCTTCAACGTCAACAACCTTGAGCAGATGCGCGCCATCATGGAAGCCGCTGACAAGACTGACTCCCCGGTGATCGTCCAGGCGTCGGCCGGTGCTCGCAAATACGCCGGCGCACCGTTCCTGCGTCACCTGATCCTGGCCGCCATCGAAGAATTCCCGCACATCCCGGTGTGCATGCACCAGGACCACGGCACCAGCCCTGACGTCTGCCAGCGCTCCATTCAACTGGGCTTCAGCTCGGTCATGATGGACGGCTCCCTGGGCGAAGACGGCAAGACGCCGACCGACTACGACTACAACGTCCGTGTTACCCAACAAACCGTCGCCATGGCTCACGCCTGCGGCGTTTCGGTAGAAGGCGAGCTGGGCTGCCTGGGTTCGCTGGAAACCGGCATGGCCGGTGAAGAAGACGGCATCGGCGCTGAAGGCGTTCTGGATCACAGCCAGATGCTGACCGACCCGGAAGAAGCCGCTGACTTCGTCAAACGCACTCAGGTCGACGCCCTGGCCATCGCCATCGGCACCAGCCACGGCGCGTACAAGTTCACCAAGCCGCCTACCGGCGACGTGCTGGCTATCGACCGCATCAAAGAAATCCACAAACGCATCCCGAACACCCACCTGGTGATGCACGGTTCGTCTTCGGTTCCGCAAGAGTGGCTGGCGATCATCAACCAGTACGGCGGCGACATCAAAGAAACCTACGGCGTACCGGTTGAAGAAATCGTCGAAGGCATCAAGCACGGCGTGCGCAAGGTCAACATCGACACCGACCTGCGTCTGGCATCCACCGGTGCGATGCGTCGCCTGATGGCCACCAACCCGAGCGAATTCGACCCGCGTAAGTTCTTCGGCGCGACTGTCACTGCAATGCGTGATGTGTGCATCGCTCGCTACGAAGCCTTCGGCACTGCCGGCAACGCTTCGAAGATCAAAGCGATTTCGCTGGAAGGGATGTATCAGCGTTATCTGAAAGGTGAGTTGAACGCCAAGGTTAACTAAGCCTTCAGCGTTTGAGTTGCACAAAAAAACCCGCCGAGAGGCGGGTTTTTTTATGGGCGATGACTCTTGGTTGAATGCGGTCATTGTAGGAGTGAGCCTGCTCGCGATGGCGGGGTGCCAGGCGACTTCAACGTTGAATGACACTCCGCCATCGCGAGCAAGCCCGCTCCCACAGGTTCAGCCGTGATTCACATCACTTATCGTGATCAATATCCAGTTTGCTAAATGTCACTTTACCGCCTTCACTGGTGTACCCGGTGTTGTCCTGCACATAGACCCCGGCCTTGAAGTACAGCGGTTTGACCCGCCACGTGGCGCTGATGTTGGTGTCCCACTGATAACCCGCGGCACTGATGCCCAGCGCACCGCCAGGGCTGAGGTGGATGAGGTAGGAGAACTCCTGATCCAGTTTCACGCCGGTGGCGATGGTGATTACCCGGCCTTCGTCGTCATCGGGGTGCATGCGCACTTTGGCGACGATGTTGCCGGTCTTGGTGGTGGTCTTGTACTGATACTCGACCTTCACCATGGGTTTCTGGCTTTCGTAGGCGTGGATCTGGCCGATGACGATTTTGCCGGAACTCGGCACCTGGTTCACCGCCAGGGTGGCGCGCAGGGAATTGTCGGCGTCCGGGTAGTACCAGTTTTTCAGGGTGCCGTTGCTGTAGGTTTCCCGTAGTTCGGTGCGCGGATATTTCGCGTTTTCGGTTTTTGTGCCGGTTACCGGGGCCCAGAAAAACAGGGTGCCGGTGTCGGAGTGGAAGTATTGATCCTTGAACCCATTCACCAGTTTGGCCGTTTCAACGGTGTACGGCGGGTTACCGACGGGAACGCTGAGGTTCCAGGATGCGAGATCGATCATAGGCAAAGCTTCCACGAATTTTTGCGGCACGGACGTACCAGAAGCTCTAGCACGCGCCTTTGAGGGCGGTCTTTATAAGCGTAGAAGGCTATTTTGTTAACGTCTGTCTGACAAATGGATGACGTCAAAATCCTGTTAAAAGGCCATCTTTCCCGGTTTTAGCGGGCTGTAGAGGCGACCGTTAGTCGGGCAATGAACCCTTTAGTTAAATGATGGCGTACTGATATCTTCTGCTTTCGCGAATCCCGGTCTAGAGTGAAGACGTAACATTTGTCCGGTTTTCACGAGAAACCGGCCTGACGCCCCGACATAGAGAAGCAGCATGGAATGCGCGCAACCCACGCCAGCCGAAGGCAGCTCAACCCTTTTAATCGTCGATGATTACCCTGAAAACCTGATCAGCATGCGCGCGTTGCTGCAGCGCCAGGACTGGCAGGTGATCACTGCTGCGTCCGGTTTCGAAGCTCTCGGCCTTCTGCTCGAACACGATATCGACCTGGTGCTGCTGGATGTGCAGATGCCGGGCATGGATGGCTTTGAAGTGGCGCGCCTGATGCGCGGCAGTCAGCGCACCCGTCTCACGCCGATCATTTTCCTCACCGCCAACGAACAGTCCCAGGATGCCGTGATCAAGGGCTATGCCAGTGGAGCGGTGGATTACCTGTTCAAACCGTTCGACCCGCAGATTCTCAAGCCCAAAGTCCAGGCGCTGCTGGAGCATCAGCGCAATCGTCGGGCGTTGCAGCGCCTGAGCCACGATCTGGAGGTCGCACGCGCCTTCAACGCCTCGGTGCTGGACAACGCCGCCGAAGGCATCCTGGTGGTCGGTGAGGACGGTCTGATTCGCTTTGCCAACCCGGCGATGTCGCGACTGCTCAACGCCACGGTGCAAGACCTGCAAGGCAAAGAGTTTCTGGATTACCTGCAAAAGCCGCATATTGCGGTCTGGGCCGATTCCGAACTGCTGGCCGGTTACAAGCGCGGCGAAACCCTGCGCCTGCACGATGCGCTATTGCGTACAGCGCCGGGCCAGCAGGTGCCTGTCGCACTTTCATGCGCGCCATTGCCAACCGAGCAACACGCGATGGTGGTGACGGTGCTCGACATGTCGGTGGTGCGTCATCTGCATCAGCAGCTGGAATTTCAGGCGGTGACCGACCCGTTGACCGGCCTGCTCAATCGCCGTGGTTTCTATCAGACCGTGGAAAACCTGCTGCTGCGCGGTGAGCGTAACGACAGCGCCTGGGTGTTGCTGTACCTCGACCTCGACGGTTTTAAACGGGTCAACGATTCCCTTGGTCACGATGCCGGCGACCGCGTGTTGCGCTGGGTGTCCGAACAATTGAAGGCTTGCTTGCGACCCTTCGACATTCTGGCGCGCATGGGCGGCGATGAATTCACGGCGCTGCTCGATCTGGAGTTCCCCGAACAAGCGGCCAAGATTGCCGAGAAGCTGATTGAGCGGGTGTCGATCTGTCAGCAGATCGATGGGCTGGATATCGCCCTCGGCGCCAGCATCGGCATCGCCACGTATCCGGATTGCGGGGCCAATCTCGATGGTTTGCTGCGAGCGTCCGACATCGCCATGTACGAAGCCAAGCGTGCCGGGCGTCAGCAATATCGCTTCTATGACCATGACATGAACGGTCGCGCGCGCTCACGGCTGATGCTCGAAGAAAGTGTGCGCACCGCCATCGAAAACCGCGATTTCAATCTGGTGTATCAACCGCAGGTGGCCATTGCCGGAGGGCAGATTCGCGGGTTCGAAGCCCTGCTGCGCTGGCAGCATCCGAGCGTTGGCGACGTGCCGCCGGGGCTGTTTTTGCCGTTGCTGGAAGAGGCGCGGTTGATCAGTCGTCTGGGCAGCTGGATTTATCATCGCGGCGCCGGGCAACGCAAAGCCTGGGAAACCTTGTTTGCCGAAGACTTGGTGCTGGGCGTCAGCTTGAGCAGTACACAGTTCGGCATGCCCAACCTGGTCACCGAGTTGCGTCAGGTGCTGGAGCGCCATGGCTTGCAGGCGCGGCATCTGGAGGTCGAGGTCACGGAAGAGGCCTTGATGCACAACCCCGATGAAACCCGCAAACAACTGCGCCTGCTGCGCAATCTGGGGGTGCGGGTGGCGCTGGATGATTTCGGCTCCGGGCCGTGCTCGTTGTCGCATCTGCGGGATCTGGAACTGGACACGCTCAAACTTGACCGGCATGTGATCGCCCGGTTGCCGGACTCCTCGCGGGATGCGGCGTTGGTGCGCAATGTGATCGACCTGTGCAAGCAGTACGGGATGCTGGTGATCGCCGAAGGCGTGGAAACCGTCGCGCAATATGAATGGCTGCAAGCCAATGGTTGCGAGTACGTGCAAGGTTTCCTGGTGGCGCGGCCGATGATTGCCGAGGACGTCGGCGACTTTGTGCGGCCGTTCGACTGGAGCACGTTGATCGACTGAATTCGCTACACTGGCGGCCTTTCAGTAATTGATGTTGCCTATCCCGATGACCGCGTTGAAATACCTTCAGGCCTATCCCGTAGAGTTGCAGACCCAGGTGCGTGGGCTGATCACCGAAGGTCGGCTGGGCGACTACCTGGACAAACGCTACCCGCAAAAGCACGACGTGCAGAGTGACAAGGCGCTGTATGCCTATGCCCTGGACCTCAAGCAGGAATACCTGCGTAACGCCCCGGCCATCGACAAAGTGTTGTTCGACAACCGTCTGGACCTGACCCATCGCGCCCTCGGCTTGCACACCACGATCTCGCGGGTGCAGGGCGGAAAACTCAAGGCCAAGAAAGAAATTCGCGTGGCCTCGCTGTTCAAGGAAGCGCCTTGCGAGTTTCTGAAAATGATCGTGGTGCATGAGTTGGCGCACTTCAAGGAATCGGATCACAACAAGGCGTTCTACAAGCTGTGCGAACACATGTTGCCGGGGTATCACCAGGTCGAATTCGATTTGCGGGTGTACCTGACGTGGCGGGAAATGCAGTAGCCAAGGAGTGTGTGGATGGACGTGAGCAAGACCAAGAGCAGTTTCTATCGCCGTTTATACGTGGCGTACCTGATCGACAGTGGGCTGGCCAGCAGCGTCCCGGCATTGACCGACGTGACCGGCATGCCCCGACGCACGGCGCAGGACACCATTGCGGCGTTGGCGGATCTGGATATCGTTTGCGAGTTCGAGCAGGAAGAGGGCGCGCGCAACCATGCGGGGCGTTATCGGATTCGCGAGTGGGGAGCGATTGACCGGGGGTGGATCGAGCGTAATCTGCGGCAGATTAAAGCGGTGTTGGAGTATCCCTAGCTCCTGCGGTGTCTGACCTGGCGCCTTCGCGGGCAAGCCTCGCTCCTACAAGGGCAGAGCAAATCCTGTAGGAGCGAGGCTTGCCCGCGAAGAGGCCCTCAAGAACGACGCATCCCGATATGCGGAATGCCATCTTCCACGTATTCCTCACCCGCCACGACAAACCCGTACCGCCCGTAATACCCCTGCAAATGCGCCTGCGCCGACAGATAAACCGGCACATCAGGCCAACGCTTCGCAGCCTGCTTCAGCGCCAGGGCGATCAGCTCATGACCCAACCCTTTGCCGCGCGCCTGCGGGGCGGTAAGCACCCGGCCGATCACCACGTCGCCGCCCTGTAATTCCGGGTCGAGCAAACGCAGGTACGCCACCAGCCGATCGCCGTCCCAAGCCATCAAGTGGCAGGTGTCACCCTCCAGATCCTGGCCGTCCACGTCCTGATAGACGCATTTCTGCTCCACAACGAAAACCTCTGAGCGCAGCTGCAGAATGGCGTACAGCTGCTCTTTGCCCAGATCACTGTGGTGCTTGCAGATCCAATCGATTGTCATCTTCACATTCCGTTGACCTAGTCGCTCCGATACTAATCGCCTCGGCGAAAGATGTCTTTATGGCAGAGAAATCTGTGACAAAGGCCAAAATGCCATCATTCAATTCGCGCGGCGTTGTCTTCTTTGTGTAATCTGGGCTGAAGCGCTGTGCAGTGGCTTCGATGAGCTAATGTTGGTACCTGGGTTTCGCCGGTACGGGGCCTTGGAGTTTTGGCTGAAAACACGTCGGGCAGCCGCCCGCTAAGGATTTTCGAGCATGCCGCGATTGCATCGAGCTTTGGCCTTGATCGGATTGCTGT
The DNA here is from genome assembly GCF_000282415.1 of Pseudomonas sp. GM60. Taxonomy (NCBI): domain Bacteria; kingdom Pseudomonadati; phylum Pseudomonadota; class Gammaproteobacteria; order Pseudomonadales; family Pseudomonadaceae; genus Pseudomonas; species Pseudomonas sp. GM60. The sequence continues at coordinate 46,981 of NZ_AKJI01000109.1, read as the reverse complement.
TGCTGACTCAGAGCGCGGCAGCGGAAAAGCTGCGACTGGTAGCCGATGCCTGGCCACCCTTTACCGATGCCACGCTGCTCAACGGCGGCCTGGCGACGGACATTGTCAGCACCGCGCTGGCGCGAGCCGGCTATGCCAGCGACTTTGAACAGGTGCCCTGGGCACGCGCCCTGATGGGTGTGGGCGAAGGCCGTTACGATGTGCTGGTGAACGCCTGGTATACCGAGGAGCGCACCAGGCTCGGCCGGTTTTCCGGCGAGTATCTGCTCAACCGCGTGCGCTTTCTCAAGCGCAAGGACGCACCGATCGAATACAACAACCTGCAGCAACTGCACACTTACCCGATTGCAGTGGTACGCGGTTACGCCTATTCACCGGCGTTCGATGAAGACGCCTCGCTGCAGAAGGTCCCGGTGCACAGCTTCGCCATGGCCGTGCGCATGGTCGCTGCCGATAGGGTCAAGCTGACGCTGGAAGACGAATACGTCGCGCGTTATTACCTGGCCCGGGAGTCCGCCAAGGTGCGCAATGCCGTGGAGTTCCTGCCCAAGCCTTTGAGCGAGAACAGCCTGCACATTCTGGTCAGCCTGAAAAATCCGCACCATGAAGAGATCGTGGCCAGTTTCGACCGTGAGATTGCGGAGATGAAAGCGGATGGCAGTTATGAGCAGTTGATGAAGCAACACGGGATGTAGTTTTTGCGGGATGGCTGATGGCCTCTTCGCGGGCAAGCCTCGCTCCTACAGGATTCGCGGCGATACTTGTAGGAGCGAGGCTTGCCCGCGAAGAGGCCGGCCCACTCACCACACATCTCAATCCTCGCCGGTGTCCTTGATCAAATGCGCCGCCAACGTCCGTAACGGCCCCAATTGCCGGCAGATCAACGCCAACTGCGTCTGCACCAGCCGCTGCCCTTCATCGATTTCATCCGGCATCTGCTCCAGCTCATTGGCCAGCGCCTCTTCTTCATCACTCTGAATCGCAATCGGCAGTTTGCTCGCCAACCCTTGAGCGATTTCATCGATGCTCGCAGCCAGTTTCACGCCGGCCCCTTCGATCAATTGCTCGCGCACGTCCGCCGGCAGTTGGGTTTCACGGTGTGCACCCAGTCCTGACAAATAGCTGAGCAAGGTGTGCGACAACACCAGGAAGCGGAACCCGACATCCGCCTCCTTACGGAAATGCCCCGGCTCCATCAGCATGTTGGCGAGCGTCGTCGAGAGCGCCGCGTCGGCGTTGTGCGCGTTGCGCCGGGCCAGGCGATAAGCCAGGTCGTCGCTCTTGCCGGCGGCGTATTGCTGCATGATCTGGCGCAGGTAAATGCTGTTGCAGGTGAGGGTGTTGGCCAGCACTTTGTTCAAGCGTCGGCCCTGCCAGTCCGGCAGGAACAGAAACACCGCCAGGCCGGCGATCAGGCTGCCGAGCAAGGTATCGAACAGTCGCGGCAGGAACAGGCCGTAACCGTCGCCGACCTGATTGAAGCAGAACAGCACCATCAGCGTGATCGCGGCCGTGGCCAGGGTGTAACGGGTGGTGCGGTTGATAAAGAACACCACACCGGCGGCGATGGCGAAGCACGACTGGATCAGCGGATTCGGGAACAGATCGAACAGCGCCCACGCCACGGTCAGGCCGATGGCGGTGCCGATGATCCGCTGACCGAGCTTGCGGCGGGTTGCGCCGTAGTTCGGTTGGCAGACGAACAGCGTGGTGAGGATGATCCAGTAACCCTGCGACGGGTGAATCAAATGCACCATGCCGTAGCCGATGCTCAACGCCAGGGGCAAACGCAGGGCATGGCGAAACAGCAGCGAGGTCGGCGTCAGCTGCGTGCGCAAGCGAATCCACACATCCTTGAGGCTGCGTGGCGAACGGTCGAGCAGGCTGCTGTCGGTGGCGTCGGCGAGGGCGTCGGGGTTGCTCGCATCGCTGAGCAAACGGTCGAGGGTGCCGAGGTTGGCGGCCAGGGCGCGCAAGGAGCGCAGCAGTCCGCGCCAGGCCGGGTTGCTCTGGACACGCAGGTGTTCAAGGGACGCATGCAGGTCGCTGAGGGCTTCGGCAAAGCTGGCGTCATAGATGAACGGCTGGCGCATCTGGATCGATTCCGCCAGCGCTCGGCAAGCCTTGCCCTGTTGGCGCAGCAGGCGCTGACAGCGGAACAGCACGTCGCTGTGGAAAAAGGCGTCGGCCAGCGCGTTGTACGGATAGTGCGAGGAGCTGGCGCGCTCGTGGATATCCTGAGCGAGGAAGTAGAGCTTCAGGTAGCGGCTGACTTTCGAGCCCGGTCGACCGTTGCCGACCCGGTGCAGAATGATTTCCTTGGCAGCATTCAGGGCTGCCACGACCCGACCGTTCTGCTGGGCCAGTTCCAGTCGGCGCGCTTCCACGTCCATCTGCCGGATCGGCTCGAACAGCGACGATTTCAGCTTCAGGTAAAAGCCCAGTTCGCGGAACAACCGCGCCAGGCTCTGTTGCACCGGCTGGTTGGAAAACATCGCCTGCCACAACACCGAAAGCAAACCGTACCAGGCCGCGCCGGCCACCAGCAGCACCGGTTCGTGCCAGAAGTCGGTCACTGCGCCGCCGCGCTGGTCCACGCCGATCATGGTGTAGACCGACAGAATCAACGTCGCCGAGGCAATCGCGCCATAACGTTCGCCGAGCGCACCGAGCATGGTCAGGCAGAAAGCGGCCAATGCGAAAGCGATGATGAACAGGACGGGGTAGGGGAATAGCAGTTCGACGGACAGGGCCGCGACGATGAAGCAAACCAGCGTTACGGCCAGTGAATTGAGGCGGCCCTGCCAGCTGTCGTCGGTTTCGGCCAGGGCGCTGGCGATGATCCCCAGGAACAACGGGATCAGCAGCCCCATTTCATCCTGATACCAACACAGCGCCATGCTGCCGGTCAGGGCGATGAACACCCGCACGCTGTAACTGAATTTATCCAGCGCCCAGAGGCGACGCAGGGACTGACGAAAAGGGGTCGATGGCATGAAGTGCGAGGGCCTTCCGAGGCAATGACGCTAAATTGAGCCAGTAATGACGCCGACGCAATGGCGCCGATCACATCTGACAGCAAAATCTGTTCCTTAAGTTCTATGTCGTCTGTCAGGACGCCTTCGCGGGCAAGCCTCGCTCCTACAGGAGCCATGCCTATTTTCACCTGTAGGAGCGAGGCTTGCCCGCGAAGAACGATAACGCGGTACGTCAGACGAATTGCGCAGCGGCGTACCCGGAGGCCCACGCCCACTGGAAGTTGAAACCGCCCAGATGCCCGGTCACGTCGAGCACTTCGCCGATGAAGTACAGCCCGGGGCTTTTCAGCGACTCCATGGTCTTGGACGAGACTTCGTTGGTGTCGACGCCGCCCAAGGTCACTTCGGCGGTGCGGTAGCCTTCGGTCCCGGCCGGCACCACTTTCCAGCTCGCCAGCTTCTCGGCGATGTCGGCAATTTCCGCGTGGGTGTATTGCTTCATCGGTTTGGAAATGAACCAGTTGTCCGCCAGCAGGTTGGCCATCTTCTTGGTGAAGATTTCACCGAGCAGGGTTTTCAGCTCGCTGTTGGGTCGTTCGGCCTGCTGCTGTTGCAGCCAGCTCGGCACGTCGTGATCCGGCATCAGGTTGATCTCTACCGGGTCGCCGGATTCCCAGAACGAGGAAATCTGCAAAATCGCCGGACCGCTGAGGCCGCGATGGGTAAACAGGATGTTCTCGCGAAAGCTCTGATCGTTGCAGCTCACCAGGCAATCCACCGACGTACCGGACAGTTCGGTGCAAAGCTCTTTGAGCTGATCAGTGATGGTGAAGGGCACCAGGCCGGCGCGGGTCGGCAGCAGCTCGTGGCCAAACTGCTTCGCGACCTGATAACCGAAACCGGTGGCGCCGAGGGTCGGGATCGACAGGCCACCCGTGGCGATCACCAAGGATTCACAGGTGATCTGACCCAGTGTGGTGTCCAGCAGATAGCCGCTTTCCAGCTTCTCGATGGTCTGGATCGACGTGTCCAGGTGCAGGCTGACGCTAACCTGATCGCACTCGTTGAGCAGCATTTCGAGGATGTCGCTGGATTTGTTATCGCAGAACAGTTGGCCGAGTTTCTTCTCGTGGTACGGCACGCCGTGCTTGGCGACCATGCCGATGAAATCCCACTGCGTGTAGCGCGCCAGTGCGGATTTGCAGAAGTGTTCGTTCTGCGAGAGAAAATTGCCCGGTTCGGTGTACATGTTGGTGAAATTGCAGCGGCCACCGCCCGACATCAGGATTTTCTTGCCGGCCTTGTTCGCGTGGTCGAGCAACATCACCTTGCGCCCGCGCCCGGCGGCGGTCAGCGCACACATCAACCCTGCGGCGCCAGCGCCAATGATCACGACTTCGGTAGAGCGCAAAACGGTGTCCTCAAAAATTTCAAAACCGACATGAAACCTGTAGGAGCCGGCTTGCTGGCGATGCAAGCGCCGCGGTCCATCAGGCGGACCGCGTCATCGTTCATCGCCAGCAAGCCGGCTCCTACAAGGTGATCAGAGGATACGCACGCGCAGCGAGCGGCCTTTGATCTTGCCGTCGTTCAGGCGTTGCACTGCCTGCTTGGCAACTCCGCGTTCCACGGCCACGAACGCCTGGAAGTCGAAAATCGCGATCTTGCCAACCTGCGCGCCAGGAATCCCGGCATCGCCAGTCAACGCACCCAGAATATCGCCCGGACGCACTTTGTCTTTACGGCCAGCGCCGATGACCAGCGTGCTCATTTGTGGCAGCAACGGACCACCGCCCTGGGACTTGAGGTTGTCCAGCTGATCCCAGCTCAACGGCGACTTCTGCAGTTGCTCGATGGCCTGGGCGCGGTGCGCTTCGGACGGGGCGACCAGGCTGATCGCGATGCCTTTTTCACCGGCGCGGCCAGTACGGCCAACGCGGTGAATGTGGATTTCCGAATCACGCGCCAGTTCGACGTTGATCACCATGTCCAGCGCATCGATGTCCAGGCCGCGGGCGGCGACGTCGGTGGCAACCAGTACCGAAGTACTGCGGTTGGCAAACATCGTCAGCACCTGGTCACGATCACGTTGTTCCAGATCGCCGTGCAGGCCGACAGCGGAGATGCCTTTGGCGGTCAGGTGATCGACGGTTTCCTGAACCTGCTGCTTGGTGAAGCAGAAGGCCACGCAAGAGGCCGGGCGGTGATGCGCGAGGACTTTGACCACGGCGTCCATGCGCTCTTCTGGAGAGATCTCGTAGAAGCGCTGCTCGATCTGCGTGTCGTCGTGGAACGCCTCGGCCTTCACTTGCTGCGGGTTGCGCATGAACTTCGACGCCAACTGCTTGATGCCCACCGGGTACGTGGCGGAGAACAACAGGGTCTGACGACGCTCCGGGCATTGGGCGATGATTTCTTCGATGGAGTCGTAGAAACCCATGTCGAGCATGCGGTCGGCTTCATCGAGGATCAGCGTGTTCAAGCCATGAAGCACCAGCGAACCTTTGCGCAGGTGCTGCTGGATGCGGCCCGGAGTGCCGACGATGATGTGCGCGCCGTGCTCCAGCGAGCCGATCTGCGGACCGAACGACACGCCACCGCACAAGGTCAGGACCTTGATGTTGTCTTCGGCGCGGGCCAGACGACGGATTTCCTTGGCGACCTGGTCAGCCAGTTCACGCGTTGGGCAAATGACCAGCGCCTGGCAGCCGAAGAAACGCGGATTGATCGGGTTCAGCAGGCCGATGCCGAAGGCCGCAGTCTTGCCGCTGCCGGTCTTGGCCTGGGCGATCAGGTCCATCCCCTTGAGGATCACCGGCAAGCTTTGCGCCTGGATCGGCGTCATCTGGGCATAACCGAGGGAGTCGAGGTTAGCCAGCATGGCGGCGGACAGCGGCAAAGTATTAAAAGCGGTGGCGATGGTGGTCACGGGACTGGCCTGCAAAACAAAATGTCGCGCAGTGTACCAGCCCAGTGGCCATTCGCCCTAAGGCTCTATGTGCTCTTCCGGACGCTTGACGCGCCGTCCGTCTTCCTTTGACAGCTGCGAGAAGATCGTCGCGGCCAGCATCGCCATGATTCCAACGGTCACAAACGTGAGTTGGAACGCGCCCAGCACCGTGTCCACGCCGTCGTTTCCGATCTCTGCCGTGAACCCGCCGAGCAGCGCACCGGCGCATGCAACGCCCAGGCTCAGGGACAATTGCGCAACCACCGACAGCAGGCTGTTGCCGCTGCTGGCGCTGGCGTCGTCGAGGTCGATCAGGGTCACGGTGTTCATTGCGGTGAACTGCAACGAGTTGATCGCGCCGAGAATCGCCAGCATGCCCAGCAGCAGCCAGTACGGCGTCTGCTCGCTGACCAGGCCCATGCTTGCCAGCATCAGCCCCAGCGCCAGGGTGTTGCCGGTCAGCACAATGCGATAGCCCAGGCGCTCGATCAGTGGCCGCGCCACCGACTTGGCAACCATCGCCGCCGCTGCCAGCGGCAACATGCTCATCCCCGCCTGCGACGGCGAGTAGCCCAGCGCCACTTGCAGCAACAACGGCACGAGGAAGGGCAGTGCGCCGCTGCCGAGACGGGCGAACAGGTTGCCGAGGATGCCGACGGCGAACGTGCGGGTCTTGAACAGCGACGGCGCGAACAGCGGATTGTCGATGTGCCCGGCCCGCAGCCAATACGCCGCCAGGCACGCCATGCCACCGAACAACAGCAACATCACGCGCAGGTGCGGCAGGTGCAGTTCGCCGAGGCCTTCCATGGCGATGGTGATCAGCACCATCGCTGCGCCAAACAGCAAAAAACCGAGGCTGTCGAACCGCGTGCGTTCAGTGCCGCGCAGGTCGGGGATGAATTTCCATACGGCGTAGCAACCGACGACGCCGACCGGCAGGTTGATCAGGAAGATCCAGTGCCACGTCAGGTATTCCACCATCCAGCCGCCCATGGTCGGGCCGATCAACGGGCCGAGCAGGCCGGGAATGGTGATGAAACCCATGATCCGCACCAGTTCCGAGCGCGGGTAGGCCCGCAGCACCACCAGCCGCCCGACCGGCAGCATCAGCGCACCGCCCAGGCCCTGAATCACCCGGGCGCCGATCAGCATGCTCAGGCTGCTCGACAAGGCGCAGAGCAACGAGCCGAAACTGAACAGCAGGATCGCGCCGAAGAAGATTTTCTTGGTGCCGAAGCGGTCGGCGATCCAGCCCGAGGCGGGGATCAGCAACGCGACGGTGAGCATGTAGGCGATGATCACGCCCTGCATGCGCAGCGGGTCTTCCGCCAGATCGCGGGCCATGGCCGGCAGGGCGGTGTTGAGGATGGTCCCGTCGAGGGACTGCATGAAGAAGGCAATGGCGACGACCCACGGCAACCAGCGGGCGGTGACAGCGTCGAGAGGCGGGCGGTTGGGCATGGGACCTCAGGTTTTGAGTCGCAGAAATTTCGGTGTTTCCCCAATCCCTGTAGGAGCTGGCTTGCCAGCGATGGCGGACTGTCAGCCGACAATGATGTTGGATTTGCCGGCCTCATCGCTGGCAAGCCAGCTCCTACAGGTTTTGCGTCGTTACGGGTTTTGCGGGGTTACAGGGTCAAGGTCAATTTGCTGATGAGCGCGCCCGGCAACAGCGCCGATGCCGTGGCCCGCTGGCTGTAAGTGCTCGCTGACAGCAACAACTCGCGCTCTTCGGTCAACGCTTCCAGCTGCGAACCCAGCAAACTGTAAGCACTGTCATCAAAACGCATGGTGCTGACCGGTGCCTGTATCTCGCCATTCTCGACCCAGAACGTCGCAAACCGCGTCATGCCGGTCATGCGTGCCATCGGTTGGTCCGAGTAATTCAGGTACCAGAGGTTGCTGATGTACAAACCCGTGCCCAGTTGCTTGAGGATCTCGGCATCGGCAAGCGCGCCTGGCGCCATGTTCAGTGCGGTCGGCGATTCACCGCCACCGGCGCCGTTGGCCGTCAGGCCGTATTCGGCGGCACTGCGAGAGTCGACCAATTGCGCATCGGCCTTACCTTCGACGATCAGTTTCAGGTCACTGCGTGGATAACCCTCCTCAGAAAATGCCGGGCTCAACGAACCGCTGACTTGCTCGTCAAGGGACACCAGCGGACTGAACGAATGGTCACCCGCGTAGAGTTTCTGCAATGGACTGCTCTTGCTGGCAATCGACTGTGCCGAGAAGCCACCCCAGGACAACATGCCCATGATTTCTTCCAGCGCGGCCGGTGCCAGGTAAGCGCGATACTGACCCGGTGCCAACGTACGCAATGGCCGACCGAGGAACTCAAGCTGCTCTCGCGCCTGCTGGAAGCGCCGGGCAAACCCTTCGCTGTTCCAGTCATGCCCGGCGTAGCTGGCTTTCACCGCCTGGCCGTTTGCATGAAACAGGCTGAAGTCGAAGTTGAAGCTGTTGGCCTGATGCCAGCCGAACGCGCCTGAAGAACTGGCGAAACCGCGACTGATCGGGCCGGCGGCGTAGAAGCCCACCAGATCCAGCCCTTCGGCGGCCCGGGTGATTTCGGCGACCACCTGCTCGGTGTCCGGCAGCGGATGCTCCTGCACATTCTTGCTTTGCCAGCCGGTGTAGTTGAGCAACAAGTACGGATCCTGCGGCAGCAGCGGCAGGGTGTCGCGCAACTGTTGCAGGCCTTCGGCCAGACGCTGGGAGTCAACGTGAGCATCGCCCGACAGCGTAATGTCGAGGTCGGCATGGCGACCGTCGTTGATCAGTTTGAGACCGACGCTCGCCTGTTGCACCTGCCCGGCCTGCCGCACCTTGGCATGATTGAAACGCACGAAGGCCGACGACTCGGCGGCGTAGCTGAGGGTGAATTGCTCCGGTTCGCGAATTGCCTCGCGCAACCCGTTGACCAAGGCCTTGAACGAATCAGCCTGACTTTTTGAAGTGCTCATCAGGCGTCTCCCCCAAATACATCCACGTTGCTGAACACGCAGGCCGGTGATGCATGGCCGACACGGATCACCTGATTCGGTTCGCCCTTGCCGCAGTTCGGCGTGCCCAGAACCTTGAAGGTGCTGGCGTCGCCAACGGCGCTGAGGCTTTTCCAGAACTGCGCGGAAATCGCCCGGTAGTTCGGGTTTTTCACCACGCCTTTGAGTTCGCCGTTTTCGATCAACTGGCCCCATTCGCAGCCAAACTGGAACTTGTTACGCGCATCGTCGATGGACCAGGAACGGTTGGTGCTCATCAAAATACCGTGCTCGATGTTGCCGATCAGTTGTTCCAGCGGCTGGTCGCCGGGCTCGATATTGAGGTTGGCCATGCGGTCTATCGGTGGGCGGTTCCAGCCGCAGGCACGGCTGTTGGCAACGCCGTCCATGCCGGCGCGGAACTGCGAAAGTGCGCCGCCCAATGGACGCAGGAGCAAGCCCTGCTTGATCAGGAATTGCTTGCTCGCGGCAGTGCCGTCGTCGTCATGACCGTAGCTGGCGAGCTGCTCGGGAATGTCCGGGTCGAAGGTGACGTTCAGCAGTTTCGAACCGTACTGCAAATGGCCGAAATCTTCGGCCTTGACGAAACTGGTGCCGGCGTAATTGCGCTCGTCACCGAGGATGCGATCGAGTTCCAGCGGGTGACCGATGGATTCGTGTATCTGCAGCATCATCTGATCGGGCATCAGCAACAGGTCGCGCGGGCCTTGCGGCGTGTTCGGCGCGAGCAGCAATTGCAATGCTTGATCGGCAACTTTTGGACCGGCGCCAATCAGGCCACAACGGCTGATGACATCAGCACTGCCTTGCTGACCGAAGTTCTCGCGGCCGAGGCTGCGGGTCTGGCTGTCGTTGCCATCGTAGGCCGTTACATCCAGGCCCGGATAGACGAAACGCTGGGCCTGGCGCAGTTCGGCGCCGGCGCTGTTGAGGTAGATCTGCTCGACATGGGTGATGCCGATGCTGACCTGCCAGTTCACCAGTCGCTCGTCCTTGGGCACTGCTGCGGATTCGGCGCCGAGCAGTTGGTAGCAATCGCTCAGGGACGGGAAGGGCTGGTCGAGGTTCGGCGAAAAATAGTCGGCGCGGTCGCTGGAAACGGCTTGCTCACGAAGGTCGAGCAGCGCGTGAGGCTTGAGCAGGCGAGCTTGTTGCTCGGCTCGGTCCAGCGCCGATTGCAGGCCTTGCGGCGACAGGTCGTTGGTCGCAGCGTAGGCTTCAACGCCGTTGACACGAACGGTCAGCATCGCGCCTTCGTCACGGCTCAGGCTCGGAGGTTCGGCAACGTTCTTGCGCACCGACAGGTACTGGCCGGACTCGCGCACGTATCGCAGAGAAAAGAATTCAGCGCCCGTGCGCAAGGCAGCAAAGCGCTGCTTGAGCTGGGGGTGGAAATCGAACATTCGGGAACCTCCTTGGTCTGGAGTGACGATGCAGCGGTGTTGCGAAGGGGGGGGTGAAACGTTTGCGTGGCGCTAGATTAGGCTTGCGCGGGGAGGGATATCAAGGGCAGAGCGGTGTGGCAAGGAATTACCGGGAGAGGTGTGGTGTTTGGTCTGTCCCCTTCGCGGGCAAGCCTCGCTCCTACAGGGTTGGTGTCGATCACGAATTTTCGGTACACCGCCAACCCTGTAGGAGCGAGGCTTGCCCGCGAAGGGCGCGCCTCGGTATTACGCCTTACTGAGCAGTAGGGCTCACATCCCGCAACGGCTTGCCTTTCACCGGAGCATCACCGGCCACGTAGTAGCTGGCAGTGCTGCGCGGCAATGGCTTGCGACCACGGATCTTGTCGGCGATTTTCTCGGCGATCATGATCGTCGGCGCGTTCAGGTTGCCGGTGGTGATGATCGGCATGATCGAGGCATCGACCACGCGCAGACCTTGCATGCCGTGCACACGACCTTCGCCATCGACCACAGCCATCTCGTCGGTGCCCATCTTGCACGAGCAGGACGGGTGGAACGCGGTTTCGGCGTGTTCGCGGATGAACTTGTCGAGCTGCTCATCGGTTTGCACTTCAATGCCCGGGCTGATTTCGCGGCCACGGAAAGCGTCCAGTGCAGGCTGTTGCATGATTTCACGGGTCAGGCGGATGCCGTCACGGAATTCCTGCCAGTCCTGCTCGGTGGCCATGTAGTTGAACAGGATGCTCGGGTACTCGCGCGGATCCTTGGACTTGGCCTGGATGCGACCACGGCTCGGCGAACGCATGGAGCCCATGTGCGCCTGGAAACCGTGCTCTTTCACACCGTTGCTGCCGTTGTAGTTAATCGCGACCGGCAGGAAGTGGTACTGGATGTTCGGCCATTCGAATTCCGGACGGGTGCGGATGAAACCGCCGGCTTCGAACTGGTTGCTGGCGCCGATGCCGGTGCCGTTGAACAGCCACTCGGCACCGATGGCCGGCTGGTTGTGCAGGAGCAGCGACGGGTACAGCGAAACCGGCTGGGTGCAGGCGTATTGCAGGTACAACTCGAGGTGATCCTGCAGGTTTTCGCCGACGCCTGGCAGGTCGTGGACCACCGGGATGTCGAGCTTGTTCAGCAGTTCGGCCGGGCCGACGCCGGAACGTTGCAGAATCTGCGGCGAAGCGATGGCGCCGGAGCACAGCAGCACTTCTTTGCGGGCGCGGACTTCAACGCGCTCTTCAGCGGCGCCGATCAGGTAACGCACGCCGACGGCACGCTTGCCTTCGAACAGGATCTTGTCGGTCAGGGCGTGAGTGACGATGGTCAGGGTCGAACGCTTTTTAGCAGTGTCCAGGTAGCCGCGAGCGGTGCTGGAGCGACGGCCTTTAGGCGTCACGGTGCGGTCCATCGGGCCGAAGCCTTCTTGCTGGTAACCGTTCAGGTCTTCGGTGCGCGGGTAACCGGCTTGCACGCCGGCTTCAACCATGGCGTGGAACAGCGGGTTGTTGCCGGCTTTCGGCGTGGTCACGCTGACCGGGCCTTCGCCACCGTGGTAGTCGTTCGGGCCGATGTCGCGGGTTTCGGCCTTGCGGAAATACGGCAGGCAGTTCAGGTAGTCCCAGTCTTCCAGACCTGGCAGTTTGGCCCAGTTGTCGTAGTCCATCGCGTTGCCGCGGATGTAGCACATGCCGTTGATCAGCGAAGAACCGCCCAGGCCCTTGCCGCGACCGCATTCCATCCGGCGACCGTCCATGTGTGGCTCTGGATCGGTTTCGTACGCCCAGTTGTAGCGACGACCTTGCAGCGGGAACGCCAAGGCCGCTGGCATTTGTGTGCGGAAATCCATCCGGTAATCCGGGCCGCCTGCTTCGAGCAGCAGGACAGTGACGCCTTCGTCTTCAGTCAGACGGGTCGCCAGGGTGTTACCGGCCGAGCCGGCACCGATGATGATGTAATCGAATTCTTGGGACATTGAATGCACCCTCTTTAGATATGGTCAGGTCTGGCGAGTGCTGCGCACTCGATCGCCAGCAAGCCGGCTCCTACAGGGGGGAGGTGCGTCGTGGCTTTTGTGCACGACGCAAAACCTGTAGGAGCCGGCTTGCTGGCGATAGCGGCCTCGCAGGCGAAGCAGATACCGCCTTAGAACACCGAGGCGTAATCGCCCAGCTCAACCTGTACCGATTTGATGCGTGTGAAGTTGTTCAGCGAGCTGATGCCGTTCTCACGGCCCACACCGGATTGCTTGTAGCCGCCAACCGGCATCTTCGCGTCGGACTCGCCCCAGGCGTTGATCCAGCAGATACCGGCTTCCAGTTGATGAATCACGCGGTGAGCGCGGTTCAGGTCCTTGGTGACGACGCCTGCGGCCAGGCCGAAGTCGGTGTCGTTGGCACGACGGATCACTTCTTCTTCTGTTTCGTAAGTCAGGATCGCCATCACCGGGCCGAAGATCTCTTCGCGAACGATGGTCATCTCGTCGGTGCAATCGGTGAACACGGTCGGTGCTACGAACGCGCCTTTAGCGAATTCGCCGTCGGTCAGACGGCCGCCGCCGCACAGCACGCGAGCGCCTTCTTCTTTGCCTTTGGCGATGTAGCCCAGCACGCTTTCCATGTGGGCGAAGCTGACCAGCGGGCCGAAGTTGGTGTTTTCGTCTTCCGGATTGCCAACGCGGATGCGCGCAACGCGCTCAGCGATCTTGGCTTCGAACGCGGCTTTCAGGTGGCTCGGTACGAACACGCGAGTGCCGTTGGTGCAGACCTGGCCGGAGCTGTAGAAGTTGGCCATCATCGCGGTGTCGGCGGCGCGATCGAGGTCGGCGTCGTCGAAAATGATCAGCGGGGATTTGCCGCCCAGTTCCATGGTCACGTCTTTCAACGACGAAGCGGAAGCGCTGGCCATGACCTTCTTGCCGGTGTCGGTGCCGCCGGTGAAGGAGATTTTTTCGATGCGCGGGTGCTCGGTCAACCAGGTGCCGACTTCACGGCCGCTGCCGGTCAATACGTTGAACACGCCGGCTGGCAGACCTGCCTCGGTGTAGATCTCGGCCAGTTTCAGCGTGGTCAGGGAAGTGACTTCGCTTGGCTTGAAGATCATCGCGTTACCGGCCGCCAGGGCAGGCGCGGATTTCCACAGGGCGATCTGGATCGGGTAGTTCCATGCGCCGATACCGGCCACGACGCCCAGCGGCTCGCGACGGGTGTAAACGAACGAAGTGGTGCGCAGCGGGATCTGCTCGCCTTCGATGGCGGGTACCAGGCCTGCGTAGTATTCCAGCACGTCGGCGCCGGTAACGATGTCGACATACTTGGTTTCGGAGAACGACTTGCCGGTGTCCAGGGTTTCCAGGGCGGCCAGTTCATCGTTGCGCTCGCGCAGGATGTCAACCGCGCGACGCAGGATGCGCGAACGCTCCATGGCAGTCATTGCAGCCCAGATTTTCTGGCCCTTTTCGGCGCTGACTACAGCGCGCTCAACGTCTTCCTTGGTCGCACGCTGTACTTTTGCGAGGACTTCACCGTTAGCCGGGTTGATGGCTTCGAAAGTGGCGTCGCTGCTGGCGTCGGAGTAACCGCCATCGATGTAGAGTTTTTGCAGTTCGAAACGGGCCATAGTGTCCTCGCAAGTGCATAAGTGGTTGGCGTTGACCACTGGACGTGCCGTGTAGCGCTGGCACGCTGGTCAGTGGCGGTTCAGGGGTTGAGCGTTTTATGTGTGCTCTAACTCACCTGCTTGGCCAGTTGGAAATCCATGTATTCGTAAGCGATCCGGTGCGCCTGTTCCGTGTCGAAAGCATCTCCCGACAGCGCCCCGCGCAACCACAAACCGTCAATCAACGCTGCCAGGCCCCGGGCTGCACTGCGCGCGTCATCGAGCGGCAATACGCGGCGGAACTGGCAGCACAGGTTGGAATACAGACGGTGATCGTTGATCCGCTGCAACCTGTGCAAAGACGGGTGGTGCATGCTGGTGGCCCAGAAGGCCAGCCAGGTTTTCATTGCCGGGCCATTGACCTGGCTGGCGTCGAAGTTGCCTTCGATGATCACCTGCAGATGCGCCCGCGGGCTGGCATCTGTCAGCGCCTGACGGCGCGCGGTGACGTTCTCGCTGAGGACACTCATCAGGTACTGCGCCGTGGCAGCGATCAGGCCGTTCTTGTCCTGAAAATAGTGACTGATGATGCCGTTCGAGACACCGGCCAAACGGGCGATCAGCGCAATGCTGGCGTCCCCCATTCCGACCTGATCGACGGCCAGCAAGGTGGCTTCGATCAATTGCTGGCGGCGGATGGGTTGCATACCGACCTTGGGCATCTTGCACATCTCCTTAGGCCTTCCGGCAGACGCAAAACGTCTATCGGATTGAGGGCCAGTCTATTTTGTTTTGATTGAACGTTCAATCAACAAAGAATAAGATCTGCGACAAATCGTCGCTGCTTACAGGTTTTTCCTACGTGTAAATGGCGATAACCCGACATCCAAAACGGCTCGAAACCCCTACGCACTGGTGCTTAAGGGTTTCGGGCTTTTTTCGGGTTGTCTTTATATCACCCGCCGGTCGGCTGCCAACTAACCGATTGGTCGGGTAACGCGCTGCCTTGTGTTCTTCTCTCGCACTGCCTGGAGCATCTGTGCCATGAGTTCTGCCTCTCTAATAAAGACCCCGCCCGAGAAGGTGACGGTCAACGGTTGGGTGTTCTACACCTCTACCGCGCTGATTCTGCTGTTGACCGCCATTCTGATCATCGCCCCGCAAGAGGCTGGCAGATTGCTCGGTATCGCCCAGGCGTGGCTGTCCCGCAGCTTTGGCTGGTATTACATGGTGGTGATCGCCGCTTACCTGGTATTCGTGGTCGGCCTGGCGTTTTCGTCCTACGGCAAGCTCAAACTGGGCAGCAAGGACGACACCCCGGACTTCAGCTACGGCGCCTGGGCGGGGATGCTGTTCTCCTCGGGTATCGGCATCTCGCTGTTGTACTTCGGTGCGTCCGAGCCGCTGGATCACTACTTCAACCCGCCGGAAGGCGTGTCGGCCAGCAACCTGGCCGCGCGTCAGGCGGTACAGCTGACCTTCCTGCACTGGGGCCTGCACGGCTGGGCGATTTACGCCTTGGTCGGCCTGGCCGTGGCGTACTTTGCCTACCGTCATAACCAGCCGCTGGCGTTGCGTTCGGCGCTGTATCCGCTGGTCGGTGAGCGTTGGGTCAAGGGCGCGGCCGGTCACGCGGTGGACGGCTTCGGCATGTTCGTGACCCTGTTGGGTCTGGTGACGAACCTGGGGATTGGTTCGCTGCAAGTGTCGTCGGGCCTTGAAAACCTGTTCGGCATGGAACACAGCAACACCAACCTGCTGATCGTGATCATCGTGATGAGCACCGTGGCGACCATCGCCGCCGTGTCCGGCGTGGAAAACGGCATCCGTCGTCTGTCCAACCTGAACATCGTGCTGTTCAGCGGCCTGCTGATTTTCGTACTGCTGTTCGGCCCGACCCTGCACCTGCTTAACGGCTTCGTGCAAAACGTCGGTGACTACCTGAACGGCGTGGTGCTGAAGACCTTCGACCTCTATGTGTACGAAGGCGACAGTGAGAAGTCCGACCGCTGGTTGGGCCTGTGGACCCTGTTCTACTGGGCCTGGTGGATTTCCTGGGCACCATTCGTAGGCATGTTCATCGCGCGTATTTCCCGTGGTCGTACCGTGCGTGAACTGGTGGCCGGCGTGCTGCTGATTCCGCTGGGTTTCACCCTGGCGTGGTTGTCGATCTTCGGTAACTCGGCCCTGGACCTGGTGATGAACCACGGGGCGGTGGAGCTCGGGAAGACGGCGCTGGAACAACCGTCGATGGCGATCTATCAGTTGCTTGAGCATTACCCGGCGTCGAAAGTGGTGATCGGCGTGTCGATTTTCGTCGGTTTCGTGCTGTTCCTGACCCCGGCGGATTCCGGCGCGGTGATGATGGCCAACCTTTCGTGCAAGGGCGGCAACGTCGACGAAGATGCGCCGCACTGGCTGCGAATCTTCTGGTCCGTTGTGATCACCCTGGTGACCATCGGCCTGCTGTTCGCCGGTAACTTCGAAGCCATGCAAACCATGGTGGTGCTGGCTGGTCTGCCGTTCTCGGTGGTGCTGGTGTTCTTCATGTTCGGCTTGCACAAGGCCATGCGCCAGGACGTGCAGATCGAACAGGAGCAAGCGGAACTGGCGGCGCGCGGTCGTCGTGGTTTCAGCGAGCGTCTGACTCAGTTGGACCTGCAACCGAACCAGTCGATCGTTCAGCGTTTCATGGACAAGCAAGTCAGCCCGGCGCTGGAAGAGGCCGTGGTGCAATTGCGTGGTAAAGGCCTGGACGTGCAAACGTTGCTGGGCAAATCCAAGCGTTGCATGGGCGTGCGCATCGAGATGGAAGAGGGCAACCCTTTTGTCTACGAAGTGAGTCTGGATGGCTATCTGGCAGCGGCGAGCGACACGGTGTCGGCTGAAAGTGCTGATGAACCTCGCGCCCGTTACTACCGCGCCGAGGTGTACCTGCACAATGGCAGCCAGGACTATGACCTGATGGGCTTCACTCAGGATCAGATCACTCGTGACGTGCTCGATCAGTTTGAAAGCCATCGGCAGCTCCTTGGCCGGGTTTATAGCTAATAAGTTGTAAGTGACGCGGTGTTTCAGTCTGAAGCACCGCGTCACCTTTATCGCCAGCAGGCTGGCTCCCACAAGAGAATGCATTTCAATGTGGGAGCCAGCCTGCTGGCGATGGGGGCTTCAACTTCAACACTGCATCACCCGATATCCACAAACAAAAACGCCGCGATCCTGTCGCGGCGTTTTTGTGTGTGTTGCCTTACCCCAGGTTCTTGCCGAGCAGTGCGTGATACAGCTCGCTGTCGCCGAGAATCCCGACCACTTTGTTGTTGTCGTGCAGCACCAGTTTGTTGCCGGTGTGATAACGAATCTGCAGCGCATCGCGCATGCCGATGTTGGAGTCCACCAGCGTTGGGCGACGGCCCAGGCCTTCGACGGCTTGCCCCGGGATCCAGTTCTGCAGGTCCAGGCTCGCACCGTTCTGGCGTGCGCCTTTGATGGTGTTGCCTTCCGCCAGGTCCAGCCACGAATCGCCACCCGGATCCAGGCAGACCGAACCGTTGATGCGCTTGCAGTTGTCCAGGGTGCGCATCAGGCTGCGACCGCACAAAACGTTCAGCGGGTTGGTGTGGGCGACAAAGGTCCGCACATAGTCGTCCGCCGGGTTGAGAACGATTTCTTCCGGCTTGCTGTACTGGACGATCCGACCGTCTTTCATGATCGCGATACGGCTGCCCAGCTTCAGTGCTTCATCGAGGTCGTGGCTCACGAAGACGATGGTTTTGTTCAGCTTGCTTTGCAGCTCCAGCAGTTCGTCCTGCAGGCCTTGGCGGATCAGTGGATCGAGGGCCGAGAACGGTTCGTCCATCAGCAGAATATCGGCGTCCATTGCCAGTGCGCGGGCCAGGCCCACACGTTGTTGCATACCGCCGGAAAGCTCGTTGGGTTTCTTGTTGCGCCATTGGGTCAGGCCCACCAGCTCAAGTTTTTCATCGACCAGTTTTTTCCGTTCCTTCTCCGGCCGACCCTGCATTTCCAGACCGAAACTGATGTTCTCGCGCACCGTCAGCCATGGCATCAGGGCGAACTTCTGGAACACCATCGCAATGCGCTTGGTGCGCATCATTTTCAGTTCGGCCGGGGTGCAGGAAGCGATGTCGATCTGCTTGCCTTCGTGCTCGACGAACAGCTTGCCGCGGCTCACGGTGTTGAGGCCGTTGATGCAACGCAGCAGACTGGATTTGCCGGAGCCAGACAGGCCCATCAGCACGCAGATTTCGCCTTTCTCGATATCCAGGGTGGCCTTTTCGACGCCGACGATCTGCCCGGTCTTTTTCAGGATCTCGTTACGGGTCATGCCCTGGTCGAGAAGTTTCAAGGCTTCGCGCGGATCTTTGGTGAAGATCACGTCGACGTCTTCGAAGCGAATAATGCTCATGCGTCACCCCCTACTTTAGCGTCGGGTTGTTTGCAGATACGGTCGAGCATGATCGCCAGCAATACGATCGCCAGGCCTGCTTCGAAGCCCAGGGCGATATCAGCAGTGTTCAGTGCATTGACCACGGGTTTGCCCAGGCCGTCGGCGCCCACCAGTGCCGCAATCACCACCATCGACAACGACAGCATGATGCACTGGGTGATACCGGCCGCGATGCTTGGCATGGCGTGGGGCAATTCAATCCGTGAGAGCAGCTGACGTCGCGAGCAGCCAAAGGCTTTGCCTGCGTCCATCAATTCTTCCGGGACATCGCGAATACCCAGGTAGGTCAGGCGGATAGGCGCGGCAATCGCGAACACCACCGTGGAGATCAGGCCCGGGACCACACCAAGACCGAAGAGGGTCAGGGTAGGAATGAGGTAAACGAAGGTCGGTACGGTCTGCATCAGATCGAGCACCGGACGCATCAGGGTGTAGAACATCGGTTTGTGCGCGGCGACGATGCCCAGCGGCACGCCGATGACCACGCAGACCAGGGTGGCGAACAACACCTGGGCGAGGGTTTCCATGGTTTCCTGCCAGTACCCCAGATTGAGGATCAGCAGGAAGGAAGCGATGACGAAAGCAGTCAGCCCCCATTTTCGTTGAATGAAGTGTGCCAGTAGCGCGATGAGGCCGATCAATGCCAGCGGGTTGAACCAGGTCAGCGCAAAAGTCACGCCGTGGATCATCGTTTCCAGTGACACGGCGATTGCGTCGAAGGTGTTGGCGCCGTGTTGCGTCAACCATTCAACGAAGCCCGCGATGTACTGGCCTAGAGGTATTTTCTGATCAATCAGCATGGTAGTGAACGTCCGCATGCAAGGAAATAAACAGCCCGGGCGGGCTAGCCCGCCCGGCGTAAGCGATTACTGCGCGAGCTTGGCTTTAACGGCCTCCAGGCCTGGTTTACCGTCAATGGTGGTCACGCCAGCGAGCCAGGTATCGAGCACCTGTGGATTCTTCTTCAGCCAGGCCTTGGCGGCCGCGTCAGGCTTCATTTTGTCGTCCAGGACGTTGCCCATCAGCGTGCTTTCCATGTCGAGGGTGAACACCAGGTTTTTCAGCAACTGTCCAACGTTGCTGCATTCCTGGGCATAACCCTTGCGGGTATTGGTGAAGATGGTCGCCTGACCGAAGTTGGGGCCGAAGAACTCGTCGCCGCCAGTCAGGTACTTCATCTTGAATCGTGTGTTCATCGGGTGCGGTTCCCAGCCCAGGAACACCACGGCGGTATTGCGGCGCTGGGCGCGATCGACTTGCGAGAGCATGCCGGCTTCGCTGGATTCGACCACCTTGAAACCGGCGGCTTTCAAGCCGAAGGCGTCTTTGTCGATCATGCTCTGGATCAGACGGTTGCCGTCGTTACCCGGTTCGATGCCATAGATCTTGCCGTCGAGTTCTTTCTTGAACTTGGCGATGTCGGCGAAATCTTTCAGACCTTTGTTATACAACTCTTCCGGGACGGCGAGTGTGTATTTTGCGTTTTCGAGGTTGGCACGCAGGGTGTCCACGGTGCCGGCATCGCGGTAGGCCTTGATGTCGTTTTCCATGGTCGGCATCCAGTTACCCAGGAATACGTCCATGTTCTTGCCGTCGGCCAGCGACTTGTAGGTCACCGGCACGGAAATCATTGTGGTTTTGGTTTTGTAGCCCAGGGCATCGAGCACGACGCTGGTGGTGGCGGTGGTGACAGTAATGTCAGTCCAGCCGACATCGGAGAAGTTTACGGTACTGCACTGAGCGGGTTCTGCGGCTTGAGCCAGTAACGGCAGACTCAGCATGGCGGCCAACAACAACGACGGGGAACCTTTCATGGATGGACTCCTTGGTGTTTTTTTTGGCAGTGTTCCGACTGTGGACCACCGCACTTATAGGTTGCGGTTGGATGGCGTTTTGGAGACAGCTCTACCACGGCGCCTTGCAATCGAGTCGATACGATCATGTACCAGTGAAAATCTGACGCCTACAGGGTGCGTCGTATCCAGTACAGGGATGGTCGCATCCAGTGTCGGTGACGTCGTTTACAGATTTTTTCAGCCCCGTTTGCCCACCTGAGCCGCAAAAAAACGGCGAAAAAGCAGCGTAAAACGCACACGGCGCTGGTGGACAAGAGTGCGTCGGTACTGGACGTCGAGCGACACGGTAAAAGCCTGATGATGCAGCCATACCGGCGGATTGCAGCTTGAGCGTAGCAGCTCCGTCACCGGGCGCTTTTGCGCCTGGAGTTGGCATATCCAGGAGTTCGGCAGTAATGGCTATCAGCGTTTTCGACCTGTTCAAAATCGGCATCGGCCCTTCCAGTTCGCACACCGTGGGGCCGATGCGCGCCGCGGCGCTGTTCGTGCAAGGTTTGCGTGAACAGGGGCTTTTGGAGCAAGTGCGGCGTGTCGAGGTCCAGCTTTATGGTTCGTTGTCGGCCACCGGCATTGGGCACGGCAGCGACAACGCGGTGATCATGGGCCTGATGGGCGAATGGCCGGACGCGATCGACCCGTCGCAAATCGGCATCCGCATTGAAACCCTGCGCGAAACCCACACCCTGTTGCTGGACGGCCGCTTGTCGGTGCCGTTCATCTGGGCCCGGGACATGCGTCTGATCGACGAAAACCTGCCGTTCCATCCGAACGCGATGACCCTGGTCGCCGAAGGCGATGACGGTGAGCTGCATCGCGACACCTACTATTCCGTCGGCGGCGGCTTTGTCGTCGATGAAGCACAAGCTTCCAGCGGTGTGGTGGATCTGGATCGCACGGTGTTGCCGTACGATTTCTCCAGCGCCGCCGAGCTGCTCAGCCTCTGCCAGAAGCACAACCTGCGCGTGGCCGAATTGATGATGGCCAACGAGAAGGTCTGGCGCAGCGAAGACGAAATCCGCGCCGGCCTGATGAAACTCTGGCGGGCCATGCAGGATTGCGTCGAGCAAGGCCTCAAGCACGAAGGCATCCTGCCGGGTGGCCTGAACGTGCGCCGTCGCGCAGCCAAATTGCACCGCAGCCTGCAAGAACTGAACAAACCCAACGTCATCGGCTCGACCCTGAGCGCGATGGAATGGGTCAACCTGTTCGCCCTCGCGGTCAACGAAGAAAACGCGGCCGGCGGGCGCATGGTCACGGCGCCGACCAATGGCGCGGCGGGGATCATTCCGGCGGTGTTGCACTACTTCATGAAGTTCAGCGAGGTGGTGACGGACGCCAACGTGGTCGACTATTTCCTCGGTGCCGCGGCGGTGGGGATTCTGTGCAAGAAGAACGCCTCCATCTCCGGCGCGGAAGTCGGTTGCCAGGGCGAAGTCGGATCGGCTTGCGCGATGGCAGCGGCCGGATTGGCGGAGATTCTTGGCGCCACGCCGGAGCAGTTGTGCAACGCGGCGGAAATCGGCCTGGAACACAACCTCGGCCTGACCTGCGACCCGGTCGGCGGGTTGGTGCAGGTGCCGTGCATCGAGCGCAACGCGATTGCTGCAGTGAAAGCGATCAACGCGGCGCAGATGGCGTTGCGTGGTGACGGCCAGCACTTTATTTCGCTGGACCGGGTGATCCGCACCATGCGAGATACCGGGGCGGATATGCATGACAAATATAAAGAGACATCGCGGGGCGGGTTGGCGGTTAGCGCGGTTGAGTGCTGAGACCGAGGCGATCCCATTCGCGAGCAAGCTTCGCTCCTACAGGGATCGTGCGGTGCTCTTGTAGGAGCGAGGCTTGCCCGCGAAGACGTCGGACCAGTCAAAACTGCGCGCTAAGTGAACACCGGATTCAAAACGCGCCACGTTTTGGCGCGTCGCTTACAGATAAGCGCATTGCAACACGTCAGGGATCCAACCTGGCCCTGACCGTCCGTCCCCTGTGCCTGCGGTGACACTCTTTCCGAAGTCGTCGCAGGCCTGTTCCCACAAGTGCTACCGATTTGCTCACACGCAACGCGGCAGAGCACTTGCCCCTGTGAATGCCACTTATAACCCCTACTCGTGACGCGGCTTATATAGACAGGCTGCGACGTCGTTTTCAGGAGTTATTGAACGCGTATTCAATTTTAGGCATGGCAATTGCTCTGTCATTACAAAGCCCGTCTCCCACGCGAGAACGATGGCAATAACAAGAGCCTCCGCCTGAGGCCATCACCTGCTTTGTGTGAGGAGATACCGCGATGACGACGTTCAACTCCGGGGCTCAACCCCAGAACCGTGCGCCTCAATCCATCGGCTTTCTGCTGCTGGACAATTTCACGCTTATTTCTCTGGCCTCCGCCGTAGAACCCCTGCGCATGGCCAACCAATTGTCCGGTCGCGAGCTGTATCGCTGGACCACGCTCACCGTCGATGGCGGTCAGGTCTGGGCCAGTGACGGTCTGCAGATCACCCCTGACGCCTCCATGCACAAAGCACCTTCCATGGACACCATCATTGTCTGCGGCGGTATCGGTATTCAGCGCACGGTAACTCGCGAACACGTCTCATGGCTGCAAAGCCAGGCGCGTCAATCCAAGCGTCTGGGTGCAGTCTGCACCGGCAGCTGGGCCCTGGCGTGCGCCGGCCTGCTGGACGGTTTCGATTGCAGCGTGCACTGGGAATGTCTGGCCTCGATGCAGGAAGCCTTCCCGCGTGTGGCGATGAGTACCCGCCTGTTCACCCTCGACCGTAACCGTTTCACCAGCTCCGGCGGCACCGCGCCGCTGGACATGATGCTGCACCTGATCAGCCGCGATCACGGGCGTGAACTGTCCGCCGCGATTTCGGAGATGTTCGTCTACGAGCGTATCCGCAACGAACAGGATCACCAGCGCGTGCCGCTCAAGCACATGCTCGGCACCAACCAGCCGAAGTTGCAGGAAATCGTCGCGCTGATGGAAGCCAACCTCGAAGAGCCGATCGACCTCGACGAACTGGCGGTGTACGTCGCCGTGTCACGTCGGCAACTCGAGCGGTTGTTCCAGAAATACCTGCACTGCTCGCCGTCGCGTTACTACCTGAAACTGCGCCTGATCCGTGCCCGGCAGTTGCTCAAGCAAACGCCGATGTCGATCATCGAAGTGGCGTCGGTGTGCGGTTTCGTATCCACGCCGCACTTCTCCAAGTGCTACCGCGAATACTTCGGCATTCCGCCGCGTGACGAACGCGTAGGCTCCAACACCACGCAACAGGTGGCGATGATGCCGCTGCCGCAAGCGTTGGTGCTGTCGCCGTTGTCCGGGCCGTTGTCGGCATTGAGTCAGGCGCGCAACGAGTCGACCTTCGCCAGCGTAAGGCTCTGATCAGAGCTGACGCCTGAAAAACACGACGCGCTCGGTTTCCTCGAAACCGAGCGCCTTGTGCGTCTCCTGGCTCGGCAGGTTGTCGACGTCGGTGTCCGAGGCCATTTCCACGCATCCGCGTTCCCGTCCCCAATGCGCCACGTGTTCGATCAGTCGTGCGGCCACTCCATGGCGGCGCTGCTGCGGCACCACGTAGATACCTTCCAGGAACACCACCGGCGAGCTGTCGGTGCCATTGACGTAGTCGTGGCGCAATGAGGCTTCGGCCAGGCCGACGGGTTGCTCCCCGGCGTCGTAGGCGACGAAGTTGATATAGCGTTGCGGCTGACGCAGCTGTTCGGCTATTTCGTCCCGATGCTCCTGTTCCGAAGCATCAGGCCAGAGTGCCTGGCGCAAAGGCAGCCAGCCCGCTTGTTCGCCGGACTGGCAGTGTTGGATTCGGAACATCAGCGATCGCTCGTGGTGGTCAGGAAGCCACCACTCTAGCAAACCGCCTACGTGTCAGGCGCGGTGGCTTTGTTGGTATTCAGCCAATGCCGGCAGCAGCTGCTTGTCGATGGCCTGACGCACTGCCGGCAGGATGGTCGCGCTGCTGGTGTACATCTGCTTGACCATGGTGCGCAGCACGGTCGCCCGTTCGTTGTTCAATCCTCTCACCGCGCACTCGCAAGCCTGCTCGGCGGTGGAGCCGTTCGGTACTTGAAAGCCCAACGATTTCAGCTGGCCCAACAGGTCTTCCTGGTCAATCAAATCGGCGTGCATCATGACGCAATCCTTCTTCAGGGAACGGTGTCGTGGTTCGATTCTCGTAGGGGGCGTTGGCGTCGGCAAGGACGATTTGTCGCAATGGCCGCAATACCTATGAACAGGTCGTTTTCGGCTAACTCGCGGGAGGGGAGAGTGGGCACACTGGATTCAGCTGGCTTCACGAAGGTTTGGTCACCCTCGCGCAACGGCTCCTCAACAGTACCCACCTCTGCCCCGATCCTGTCACGGCTTGATCGGGGTTTTTTTTGCCTGTGAGTCAGGGAAATATGGGGTGTCTGTGCTGACGCCTTCGCGGGCAAGCCTCGCTCCTACAGAAGCAGCGCTAGCCTTGTAGGAGCGAGGCTTGCCCGCGAAAAACGATGACGCGGTCTAGCGTTGTAGCACGAGGATCCGCGACAACAACTCATCCCGATCGACATAGCACCCCTGGAAATGCCGGGCACCACTGGCGGGATCAAACGCATTGCGCGCATGCAGCGTGCGACGGTTGTCGAAGCACCACAGCTCCCCGGGGTTGAGCCGTTGCATCAGCCTGAACCGCCCCTCGCGAGTCATCGCAATAAACCGTCGATAAGCGCGATACAGCCGGGGCATTTCCTCCACCGACGCATCGAACGGCCCGCGCAAAAAGTTTGCCATACGAATTTCAGACACCTGCCCCAACACATCCAGGGCGATGACCGGCGCGAGGCAGCGATAGTCGCTGTGACGGTCCTTGTTGCGAAACTCCACGGGGATTTCGCACAGGGCCTTGAACGATTCGGGATCTTCCTCGCGCAGCGCTTGGGCGATGGCAAAACCGTCGACGAAAATACTCTCGCCACCGTCGGCGTCATTGACCAGGCAATGCAGAAATTGCAGCCCCGGTTGCAACTCCCGCGTCGGCAAATCGCTGTGTAACGGCAGGTTGAAAGCGGTGTAGGCGTTGCTGTCGGCATCGGCCTTGGATTGCACGTTGAACAGCACGCCGAAATTGCTCTCGCGGATGAAGGAAATCCGCTGGGCGATCAGCTTCAACGAACCGGGTTCGGTGGGCACGCCGCGCACTTGCGTCAGGCCTATGTCGCGCACCGCCAACAGCCATTGCAACAAGGCGTCGTTGTCGTCTATCAGCGCTTGATAATCGAACACCGGCAGCGACAAGTCGCTTTTCCACAGGCGGGATTTTGGCTTGCTGGCGCGGCGTTCTGCGCGGGACTCGTCGTCATAGGCGTGGGCCCGCAACCAGCCCGGATCGAAGCGGCTGAGGTGACCGTCCTGCCACTGGATGCAGAGGCAACCTTCAGGGTCGACGCTCGTCTCTGCGGGCATCAGGTCTTGCGCAACGTCGACGATTTCCAGCACCTGCTCACGGGTCACCGTGTAGACGCACTGCGGGCAAGGGCAGTTGTCACGCAACCATTGATGATGGAAGGGGCTGACACGGTCATCGGCCCATTTCACGAGAACGCGATCCGCCAGGGCCTGCACGCCACTGAGCGCGCTGATCAACGGATAAGTACGAAAGTCAGCAAAAGCGGCGGCGGTGTTCATGGCGATCTCCTTGTTATTTTTTTGGGGGTAAAGCGATCACTCGGCCAATGTACTCAGGGGTGGGCAGGTCGGTTTGTTGCGCAACGATGGCTTGCAGCTTGTCCAGCGTGTCTTCGCTGAACGGCGCGGAGCGGGGACCGGCGAGGTCGACGTGCAGCAACATCTGCTCGTTGCCCGCCAGCTCTTTGTCGTCACCGACCAGGTGCAGGCTGTGATAGAGGTGCAGGCGTTTACTGTCGTGAGCGATGATCTGGGTGTGCACTTCTACGTCGGCGTCGAGCTTCACTTCATGCAGGTAATTGAGGTGCAGTTCGAGGGTGAACAGCGAATTGCCGCTGGCTTCGCGGTTGTTGCTGTCCATGCCCAGCCGGTCCATCAGCGCGTCGGTGGCGTAGCTGAAAATCAGCAGGTAAAACGCGTCGCGCAGGTGGCCGTTGTAGTCGACCCAGTCGGGGATGATTTTGGTGCTGTAAGTCGTAAGAGCAGGCATGCGATCGGTTCCTGAGATAACGAAAACCTGTAGGAGCGAGGCTTGCCCGCGAAGGCGGTATTCCTGCCACAAGAGATCCGTCGGATGTACCGGCCTCTTCGCGGGCAAGCCTCGCTCCTACAAGTGGCGGCGGGGCTTAGTCGGCGAACGCCATCCCATGCTTCTCTTTGGTGGTCTTCACCGCCTCCAGCACCGCCAGCAGGCAGTCATCACGATAGCGCTCCAGCGCCGAAATGCTGTGTTTGCCCAACTGATCGCTGGTGCCATCCACTACATCATCAATCAGCTTGTCGGTCAGCTCCGGCGCCGGCAGATACGTCCACGGCAACTGCAATGCCGGACCGAACTGTGCCATGAAATGGCGCATGCCCGCGTCGCCGCCCGCCAGGGTGTAGGTCAAGAAGGTACCCATGAACGACCAGCGCAGACCCGCACCAAAGCGAATCGCATCGTCGATTTCACCGGTCGTCGCCACACCGTCGTTGACCAGGTGCAGGGCCTCACGCCACAGCGCTTCGAGCAAACGGTCGGCGATGAACCCAGGCACTTCCTTACGCACGTGCAGCGGGCGCATGCCCAAGGATTCGTAGACTTTCATGGCCGCTTGTACGGCTTCGGGGGCCGTGTTCTTGCCGCCGACGACTTCCACCAATGGCAGCAGGTAAACCGGGTTGAACGGGTGACCGACGACGCAGCGTTCCGGGTGGGTCGAACTCTCGTAGAACTCGCTTGGCAACAGGCCCGAGGTGCTGGAGCCGATCAGTGCATTTGGTTTGGCCGCGGCGCTGATTTTGCTGTGCAGTTCCAGTTTCAGGTCGAGGCGTTCAGGGGCACTTTCCTGGATGAAATCGGCGTCGCGAACACACTCTTCAATCGTCGCGACGAAGCGCAACCGATCCTGTGATGCACCGGGTGCCAGGCCTTGTTTCTCCAGTGCGCCCCAGGCATTGGCGACGCGTTTGCGCAGGGCGGCTTCAGCGCCGGGTGCCGGGTCCCAGGCCACAACATCGAGGCCGTGGGCGAGGGCGCGGGACACCCAGCCGCTGCCGATGACACCGCTGCCCAGGGCGGCGAAGGTTTTGATTTCGGTGATGAAGGTCATGGCAACGTCCTAAAAAATTCGGTGATCTTTGTAGGAGCGAAGCTTGCTCGCGAAGGCGATATTCCTGCCGCTATATCCATGGCGGGTGTACCGGCCTCTTCGCGGGCAAGCCTCGCTCCTACAGGTTTTGTGTGGGGCTTAACCGCGCTTGGTCAGGCCCATTTTTGCCCGGCCCTCAGCCGGTGTCAGAACCCGGGCGCCGAGGCGGCTGAGGATTTCCGAGGCGCGTTCGACCAGTTGGCCATTGGTCGCCAACACGCCCTTGTCCAGCCAGATGTTGTCTTCCAGGCCAACCCGCACGTTGCCGCCCAGCAGCACCGCTTGCGCCGCCATCGGCATCTGCATGCGACCGATGCCGAACCCGGCCCACACGGCGTTTGCCGGCAGGTTGTCGACCATGGCTTTCATGGTGGTGGTGTCAGCCGGTGCGCCCCACGGGATGCCCAGGCACAGCTGGAACAGGGGGTCGTCGAGCAGGCCTTCCTTGATCATCTGCTTGGCGAACCACAGGTGACCGGTGTCGAAAATTTCCAGCTCGGCTTTTACGCCCAGCTCTTGAATGCGTTTGGCGCCTGCACGCAGCTGCGCCGGGGTGGAGACGTAAATGGTGTCGCCGTCGCCGAAGTTCAGGGTGCCGCAATCGAGGGTGCAGATTTCCGGCAGCAGTTCTTCGACGTGGGCCAGACGGGTCAGCGGGCCGACCAGATCGGTGTTCGGGCCGAATTCCATCGGGTTCTCGCCCGCGCCGATTTCCAGGTCGCCGCCCATGCCGGCAGTCAGGTTGACGATGATGTCGACGTCAGCTTCGCGGATGCGCTCCATGACTTCGCGGTACAGCGCCACGTCACGGCTGAATTTGCCGGTTTGCGGGTTGCGAACGTGGCAATGGACCACGGTGGCGCCGGCCTTGGCGGCTTCCACGGCGGCAGCGGCGATTTGTTTCGGGGTGACCGGCACGTGTGGGCTTTTGCTGGTCGTGTCGCCAGCACCGGTAAGTGCGCAGGTGATGATGACGTCGTGGTTCATGAGGTGGTTCCTTGCAGGCGTGGTGGTCCCGTTCGCAGCCCGGTCGGGCTGCGAATCGGTGGTTCGGGTCTGTTTGCTGAAGAGTTACTTGCTGGTGAGTTGCAGGTTTTCAGCCGCTGGTTTGCCATCGAAGGTGGTTACACCTTCCAGCCAGCGCTGCTTGTCTTGCGGGTGATCTTTCAGCCATTGCTTGGCCGATTCGAAGGCGTCCTTGTGATCCAGCAGCGGCTGCATCATCCGGCTCTCGTCTTCGGCGGTGTAGGTCAGGTTGCTCAGCAAGCGGCCGATGTTCGGGCATTGCTCGGCGTAGGTCGGCGAAGTGACGGTCCAGACAGTCGCCATGCCTTCGTTCGGGCCCAGGGCGTCGTCGCTGCCGGTGAGGTAAGTCATCTTCACGTTGACGTTCATCGGGTGCGGCGCCCAGCCGAAGAACACGATGGCTTCGTTGCGTTTGGTCGCCCGGGTCACCGCCGACAGCATTCCGGCTTCGCTGGACTCGACCAGCTGGAATTTGCCGAGACCGAACTGGTTCTTGGCGATCATCTCTTTGATCTGCGTGTTGGCGCCCGAGCCTGGCTCGATGCCGTAGATCTTGCCGCCCAGCTCTTTCTCGAATTTGGCGATATCGGCGAAGGTTTTCAGGCCCTTGTCGGCGAGGTAAGTCGGAACCGCGAGGGTGGCGCGGGCATCTTTCAGGCTGGGCGCCTCAAGCACTTTGACCTGCTTGCCATCAACGAACGGCGTGATGGTTTGAGTCATCAGCGGGTTCCAGTAGCCCAGGAACAGGTCCAGGCGCTGGTCGCGGATCCCGGCGAAAATGATTTGCTGGGAGGCGCTGGTTTGTTTGGTGTTGTAGCCGAGGCCATCGAGCAAGACCTGGGTCATGGCGCTGGTGGCGATCACGTCGGTCCAGTTCACGACGCCCATGCGTACGTTCTGGCACGATGCAGGTTCGGCGGCCATGACGCTGGCGCTCAGGAAAGCGGTACCGCTGAGTGCAAGAACACAGCTGCTGATCAGTCGTTTCATCTCAGGTTTCCTCGGCAGTTCGTTATTGTGGGTCCGGTCGTCTTTGTGCGCCGGTGATGCCAAGTTACGCAGCTAAAGCCCGGTGAAAACGCACTGCGGCGACCAGCTCTTGCACTGCAGCGACCTGTCCACTTGAATGCCGCTCGCAAGTGGCGTATCAACAGCACACGCTACCCGCGAATCGAGTGCGCTCCATGTCCCAGGATTTCTACTTCATGTTGATGCCGGGTTTCTCGGCCATCGGTTTCATCTCGGCCATCGAGCCGTTGCGGGTCGCCAATCGATTTCGCGGCGAGCTGTATCGCTGGCATGTGTTGAGTGCGGATGGCGGGGCGGTTTTGGCCAGCAACGGTATGTCGGTCAACGCCGATGCCGCGCTGGAACCGCTGAAGAAAGGCGCGACGTTGTTGGTGGTCGCCGGTTTTGAACCGCTGAAATTCGCCACGCCAGCGCTGGAGCACTGGCTGCGCCGACTGGACAACGAAGGCGTGACCCTCGGCGCCATCGACACCGGCAGCTTCGTCCTCGCCGAAGCCGGCTTACTTGATGGGCATCGTCTGACCCTGCACTGGGAAGCCATCGACGCGTTCAAGGAATCTTATCCACAGCTCAGCGTTACCCAGGAGTTGTTCGAGATCGACCGTCGGCGCATCACCTCGGCCGGTGGTACTGCCTCCATCGACCTGATGCTCGACCTCATCGCCCAGGCCCACGGCCCGGAACTGGCGATCCAGGTCAGCGAACAATTCGTGCTCGGCCGCATCCGCCCGCGCAAAGACCACCAGCGCATGGAAGTCGCCACGCGCTATGGCATCAGCAACAAGAAGCTCGTTCACGTGATTGGCGAGATGGAACAGCACAGCGAACCGCCGCTGACCACGTTGGAGCTGGCGGAGTCGATCAAGGTGACACGGCGGCAGTTGGAGCGGTTGTTTCGGTTGCACCTGAACGACACGCCGAGCAATTTCTACCTGCGGTTAAGGCTGGAGAAGGCGCGGCAGTTGCTGCGGCAGACCGATATGAGCGTGCTGGAGGTGAGTATCGCGTGCGGGTTTGAATCGCCGTCGTACTTCACCCGCAGTTATCGGGCGAAGTTTGAGCGGTGTCCACGAGAAGACCGCCGACAAACCCAAAAGGCCTGAAACTACCAACGGAAAAAACCGAATCCTGTAGGAGCGAGGCTTGCCCGCGAAGAGGCCGCCTCAATCGAAATCACCGTCGTTTGACACTCCGCCTTCGCGGGCAAGCCTCGCTCCTACAGGGTGTGTGGCGTTACTTTTTCATCAGTGCCGAACAGGCGGCTTTGTAAGCCTCATGCTGATACTTGTTCAGCGTCCCCGGCAGCTCAAAATCAAACTTCTTGTTCTGCGCATTGATCGTCTGCGGCGACAACAGGATCACCTCGCAACTCTCCAGCAACTGAAAAACGCCTTCGATCTTGAACGTGGTCGGCCCACCGGCGAATTCGCCTTTCTTGCTGCGTTTCTTGATCGCGATCCGGTCTATGGAATTCTCGCGTACAAACGACGCCACCTGAGCGGCAAAGACTTTGACGTTGGCGGCTTCGTCGTCATCGTCGAGGGCGATTTTCTTGGTGTTCAGCGCGACGTGGCTCAGTACCTGATCGTCGAGGGAGGCCACGGCGATGATCGCTTCGCTGCCTTTGATTTCGATGCCGCAGATTTTCATTTCGATCCCTTTCACAAATGGTTGTGTGCAGCCTACAGCTCAAGTTGACTGGCCGTGATGCCAAAAGCTGCAGCAATTCTCTCGCGAGTGGCCTTGCGAGGCTTCGCGACGGTCTCCTGCTGGGCAAAAGCCGGTTGAGAAATACCCATACGTTTGGCCACTTCATCCTGTGTAAGGTTCAAGTGTTCGCGCCAGGCACGAATCGGTGTTGCACCATCGACGATGCGACTGACCACTTCGTGAGGGATCAGGTCGGGCTCGATTTTTTGCGCCACGTACTGCGCGTAAGGAATAACCACGAACGCGGGGTTTCCGTCTGCGTCATTGATAATTTGAACGTCAGTAGGTGCGTTCATCACGTTTTTTGACCTCTTGAATACTGACCACTTTGATTGCGCCATCCCAGTCGAACATGACTCGATAGTTACCCACTCGAAGTCGATAGGCATAGTCATGACCGATGAGCGCTTTGACATTGCCTGTATCAGGCATGCCTGTCAGCGCCGCGACGGCATCACGAACCTGGATCTGGTGAACGGAATGCAATTTCAAAAGCTGCTTAACGGCCTTTCGAGTCCAGTGAATGCTGTTCATGGGAGAATATAAGTCTTTTATAAGATTTGCGAATCTTTACTTATATTTTCACATCGGCCAATTAACGAAGCATGTCGGGATATTGCCCGACTAACAGGGTCTGCTCCGAGGTGCAGGGAGCGCTGTAGGTGTGGTCAGCCACGCCTGTGGGAAACATCATTTCTTGAGAGGTGAAAGCTGGCGGTGGTGCCTGTAGCCGACAAACTGAAAACATCACTCCTGCCCAATCGACTCCAAAAACTCCGACCGCTCATCACTCATCCGCGCCACGCAATCGTTCTGCGCAATGGTGAATGCCTTGTTGCCGCTGGTCGCCGGAAACGCTTCAACTGTGCAATCCGCATCCCGGGTCTTTAGCCATTGCTGCTGGGCGGCCTTGAGTTTGGCGGTGATGTCGGCCAGTTGTGTCGGGTTCTTGCCGTAGAGCGTTTGCATGCGCTCGGTCAGGCTCTGGTAGTTGTCTTTGAGCAGGTCTTCGGCGGTGGTTCGGCTGTAGACCGAGCATTCCAGGGTCTGGACTTCGTTTTCGACCGCATCGCAGGGGTTGATGTCGGACTCTTCAGCCGCCTGTACGGCGGTCGCTATCAGTGCCATTGCCAGTAAGATCGATTTCATTGCGCCTCAGCCCCTTTTTTGGCCCAAATTCCGTAATGCGGCGAATTCTGGCCCATGCGCAAGCCCTTGAACAGGTGGCCCGCGACGTTCAACGACGACCCTTTGTCGCAGATTGACGCTTTCGGCAAACCCCCTGTCGTTTTTGCACCCGGCTGCACCGGTACTCAGGCATATGCTGGCCCCAAAGCGCCGGCACACGATTCGGCGCATGAATCGCTAATAGGGGACAGCCTGATGAGCCCAGCCGAATTGCACGCCGACAGCATCGTTATCGACGGGCTGATTATTGCCAAGTGGAACCGCGAGCTGTTTGAAGACATGCGCAAGGGCGGTCTGACCGCGGCCAACTGCACCGTGTCGGTGTGGGAGGGCTTTCAGGCCACCGTCAACAACATCGCCGCCAGCCAGAAGCTGATCCGCGAGAACAGCGACCTGGTGATTCCGGTTCGCACCACCGCCGACATCCGTAAAGCCAAGGAGCAGGGCAAGACCGGCATCCTGTTCGGCTTCCAGAATGCTCACGCGTTTGAAGACCAGATCGGCTATGTCGAGGTGTTCAAGCAGCTCGGCGTCGGTATCGTGCAGATGTGCTACAACACCCAGAACCTGGTCGGTACCGGTTGCTACGAGCGTGATGGCGGTCTGTCGGGCTTCGGTCGCGAAATCGTTGCCGAGATGAACCGCGTCGGGGTCATGTGCGACCTGTCCCACGTCGGTTCCAAGACTTCCGAAGAAGTCATCCTCGAATCGAAGAAACCGGTCTGCTACTCCCATTGCCTGCCGTCGGGTCTGAAAATTCACCCGCGCAACAAATCCGATGAAGAACTGAAGTTCATCGCCGACCACGGCGGTTTCGTCGGCGTGACCATGTTCGCGCCGTTCCTCGCCAAGGGCATCGATTCGACCATCGACGACTACGCCGAAGCCATCGAATACACCATGAACATCGTCGGCGAAGACGCCATCGGCATCGGCACCGACTTCACCCAGGGCCATGGCCAGGACTTCTTCGAATACCTGACCCATGACAAGGGCTACGCCCGCCGTCTGACCAGCTTCGGCAAGATCATCAACCCGCTGGGCATCCGCACCGTCGGCGAGTTCCCGAACCTGACCGAAACCCTGCTCAAGCGCGGCCATTCCGAGCGCGTGGTCCGCAAGATCATGGGCGAGAACTGGGTCAACGTCTTGAAAGATGTCTGGGGCGAATAAGCCGCCGCACCTCTGAATTCTTTCCCCCGGCCATCCGTGCCGGGGGCAACACCAAAATTTTTCTGGAGTTAAGTTTCCATGGCCAAGATCGCCCCGCAATTGCCTATCGAAGTCGACAGCGAAACCGGTGTCTGGACCTCCGACGCCCTGCCGATGCTGTACGTGCCGCGTCATTTCTTCGTCAACAACCACATGGGCATCGAGGAAGTGCTGGGCGCCGACGCCTACGCCGAAATTCTCTACAAGGCCGGCTACAAGTCCGCCTGGCACTGGTGTGAAAAAGAAGCCGAATGCCACGGCCTGGAAGGCGTCGCGGTGTTCGAGCACTACATGAAGCGCCTGTCGCAACGCGGCTGGGGCCTGTTCAAGATCCAGGACATCGACCTCGACAAAGGCACCGCCAGCGTCAAGCTTGAACACTCCGCTTTCGTCTACGTGTACGGCAAGGTCGGGCGCAAGGTCGACTACATGTTCACTGGCTGGTTTGCCGGTGCCATGGACCAGATTCTGCAAGCCCGCGGCAGCAAGATTCGCACCGTTGCCGAACAAGTCTACGGTGGCTCCGAAGAAGGCCACGACGACGGTTTGTTCACCGTCAAGCCGTTGTAAGTCGAGGAACCCGCCATGGCTTTCGAAGCAATGTTCCAGCCGATCCAGATCGGCAAACTGACCATCCGTAACCGCGTGCTCAGCACCGCGCATGCCGAGGTCTACGCGACCGACGGCGGCATGACCACCGATCGGTACGTCAAGTATTACGAAGAGAAAGCCAAGGGCGGGATCGGCCTGGCGATTTGCGGCGGTTCCTCCGTGGTGGCTATCGACAGCCCGCAGGAGTGGTGGAGTTCGGTGAACCTGTCCACCGACCGCATTATTCCGCACTTCCAGAATCTGGCCGACGCCATGCACAAGCACGGCGCCAAGATCATGATTCAGATTACCCACATGGGCCGGCGCTCGCGCTGGGACGGTTTCAACTGGCCGACGCTGATGTCGCCGTCCGGTATCCGTGAACCGGTGCACCGCGCCACCTGCAAAACCATCGAGCCGGAAGAAATCTGGCGGGTGATCGGCAACTACGCCCAAGCGGCCCGTCGTGCCAAGGCCGGTGGCCTGGACGGTGTCGAGCTGTCGGCCGTGCACCAGCACATGATCGACCAGTTCTGGAGCCCGCGGGTCAACAAACGTACCGACGAATGGGGCGGCAGCTTCGAAGGTCGCATGAAGTTCGGCCTGGAAGTGTTGAAAGCCGTGCGCGCCGAGGTCGGTGACGATTTCTGCGTGGGCATGCGTATCTGTGGTGACGAATTCCACCCGGACGGTCTGTCCCACGAGGACATGAAGCAGATTGCCAAGTATTACGACGACACCGGCATGCTCGATTTCCTCGGCGTCGTGGGCTCGGGTTGCGACACCCACAACACCCTGGCCAACGTGATTCCGAACATGAGTTATCCGCCGGAGCCGTTCCTGCACCTGGCGGCCGGCATCAAGGAAGTGGTCAAGGTTCCGGTGCTGCACGCGCAGAACATCAAGGACCCGAACCAGGCGACCCGTATTCTGGAAGGCGGTTACGTCGACATGGTCGGCATGACCCGCGCGCACATCGCTGACCCGCACCTGATCGCCAAGATCAAGATGGGGCAGATCGACCAGATCAAACAATGCGTCGGCGCGAACTACTGCATCGACCGTCAGTATCAAGGCCTGGATGTGTTGTGCATCCAGAACGCAGCGACCTCCCGTGAATACATGGGCCTGCCGCACATCATCGAAAAAACCACCGGCGTGAAACGCAAGGTGGTGGTGGTCGGTGCAGGTCCTGCCGGGATGGAAGCCGCCCGCGTGGCCGCCGAGCGTGGCCACGACGTGACCCTGTTCGAGAAAAAGGAATTCATCGGCGGGCAGATCACCACGGCGTCGAAAGCGCCGCAGCGTGACCAGATCGCCGGTATCACCCGCTGGTATCAGCTGGAACTGGCACGGTTGAAAGTCGACCTGCGCCTGGGCACTGCGGCTGATGCACCGACCATCATGGACCTGCGTCCGGATGTGGTGGTGCTGGCGGTTGGCGGCCATCCGTTCCTGGAGCAGAACGAACACTGGGGCGCGGCTGAAGGCCTGGTGGTCAGCAGCTGGGACGTGCTCGACGGCAAGGTCGCGCCGGGCAAGAACGTGCTGGTCTACGACACTATTTGCGAGTTCACCGGGATGTCGACCGCCGACTTCCTCGCCGACAAGGGCAGCCAGGTCGAGATCGTCACCGACGACATCAAGCCGGGCGTAGCAATTGGCGGTACGTCGTTCCCGACTTACTACCGCAGCATGTACCCGAAAGAAGTGATCATGACCGGGGACATGATGCTGGAGAAGGTCTACCGCGAAGGCGACAAGCTGGTGGCGGTGCTGGAGAACGAATACACCGGCGCCAAAGAGGAGCGGGTGGTCGACCAGGTGGTCGTGGAAAACGGCGTGCGCCCGGACGAAGAAATCTACTACGCGCTGAAGGACGGCTCGCGTAACAAAGGCCAGATCGACGTCGAAGCCTTGTTCGCGATCAAGCCGCAGCCATGCCTTGAGCAGAGCGGTGACGGCTACCTGCTGTTCCGCATCGGCGACTGCGTGGCCCAGCGTAACGTGCACGCGGCGATCTACGACGCGCTGCGGCTGTGCAAGGATTTCTAAGAGCTTGTGGATAACCCCTGTAGGAGCGAGCTCGCTCGCGATGGATTTGAAGGCGCCGAGTTTTTCCAGAAGACACGCGTCATCGTTAACGACCATCGCGAGCAAGCTCGCTCCTACAGGGAATCGGGCAAGGCATCCAGGTAGTTTGGCCTGCAAGACCCTGCGGTCTTTGGGAGCTCCACCATGTTGAACACCCTTCTTCCAATCCTGTTGTTCGCTGCCCTGGGCCTTGCTGTCCTCGGCGCGTTGCGGCGGGTGGCCATGTGGCGCCGGGGCCGAGCCTCCAAGGTCGACCTGATCGGTGGCCTGTTCGCTATGCCCAAGCGCTACATGGTCGATTTGCACCACGTCGTCGCGCGGGACAAATACATCGCCAACACCCACGTGGCCACGGCCGGTGGTGCGGTGGCGTCCATCGTGCTGGCGATTCTGGTGCACGGTTTCGGCCTGCATAACCGCATCCTCGGTTACGCGCTGTTGTTGATGACAGTGGTGATGTTCGTCGGTGCGATCTTTGTGTACCTACGTCGTCGCAACCCGCCGGCTCGCCTGTCCAAAGGGCCGTGGATGCGCCTGCCGAAAAGCTTGTTGGCGTTCTCGGCGAGCTTCTTCCTGTTGACTCTGCCGGTCGCCGGCATCCTTCCGGAGAATTTTGGCGGTTGGGTGGTGGCAGCGATCCTCGGGATCGGCGTGCTGTGGGGCGTTTCGGAATTGTTCTTCGGCATGACCTGGGGCGGGCCGATGAAGCACGCATTCGCCGGTGCGCTGCACCTGGCCTGGCACCGTCGCGCCGAACGTTTTGGCGGCGGTCGTTCCACCGGTTTGAAACCGCTCGACCTGAACGATCCAAACGCACCGCTGGGCGTGGAAAAACCCAAGGATTTCACCTGGAACCAACTGCTCGGTTTCGACGCCTGTGTGCAATGCGGTAAATGTGAAGCCGCGTGCCCGGCGTTCGCCGCTGGCCAGCCGCTGAACCCGAAAAAACTCATCCAGGACATGGTCGTCGGCCTTGCCGGCGGCACCGATGCCAAGTTCGCCGGCAGCCCCTATCCGGGCAAAGCCATCGGCGAACACGCGGGCAACCCGCATCAACCGATCGTCAACGGTCTGGTGGACGCCGAAACCCTGTGGTCCTGCACCACCTGCCGTGCCTGCGTCGAGGAATGCCCGATGATGATCGAGCACGTCGATGCCATCGTCGACATGCGTCGCCATCTGACCCTGGAAAAAGGCGCGACCCCGAACAAGGGCGCCGAAGTCCTGGAAAACCTGATTGCCACCGACAACCCTGGCGGTTTCGCACCGGGTGGCCGGATGAACTGGGCAGCGGATTTGAACCTCAATCTGCTCAGCGAGAAGAAATCCACCGACGTGTTGTTCTGGGTCGGCGACGGCGCCTTCGACATGCGCAACCAGCGCACCCTGCGTGCCTTCGTCAAAGTGCTGAAAGCGGCCAAGGTCGACTTCGCGGTACTCGGCCTCGAAGAACGCGACAGCGGTGACGTGGCCCGACGTCTGGGCGACGAAGCGACCTTCCAGTTGCTGGCCAAACGCAACATCCAGACCCTGGCCAAGTACAGCTTCAACCGCATCGTCACCTGCGACCCGCACAGCTTCCACGTGCTGAAAAACGAATACGGCGCCTTCGACGGCAACTACCTGGTGCAGCACCACAGCACCTACATGGCCGAAATCATCGACGCCGGCGCGCTCAATCTCGGCCAGCACAAAGGCAGCAGCGTGACCTATCACGACCCGTGCTACCTCGGTCGCTACAACGGCGAATACGAGGCGCCGCGAGAAGTGCTGCGCGCCCTCGGGATTGAAGTGAAAGAGATGCAACGCTCCGGTTTCCGTTCACGCTGCTGCGGCGGCGGTGGCGGCGCGCCGATCACCGACATTCCGGGCAAGCAGCGGATCCCCGACATGCGCATGGAAGACATCCGCGAAACCGGCGCCGAACTGGTGGCCGTGGGTTGTCCACAATGCACCGCGATGCTCGAAGGCGTGGTCGAACCTCGTCCGTTGATCAAGGACATCGCCGAGCTGGTGGCGGACGCACTGCTTGAAGACGCAGCGCCAAGCAAACCGTCCACACCGGCCCAACGTGAACCTGCGGAGGCCCACTGATGAGCGACATTATCCGCCGCGACCCCCGCGCCGAATGGATTGCCCGTAACCGCCTGCACCCGCTGCACGCGGCCATGCAGCCGGCGCAACATAGCTGGATGGGGCCGAACGGCGTCATCCGCAAGAACCCGCATGGCCTCGGCTTTATCGGTCCCAATGGCATCAAGCGCATCGACCGCAGCGGCGCGCAGCAGGGCGGGGCGACCAAACGCTCGGCCGCTGTTGAAGTGCAATTGCCGCTGCATCAAGTGCCAGCACCTGCGTTTTACATCAGCGTGGTGCCGGACATGGTCGGGGGCCGCTTGAGCAGCCACGACAAGGATTTGCTCGGCCTGGCGCACCAGTTGGCCGGCAAGGACGGCGCGGTGTTGGCCGTGGTCTTCGGCGAACACAAGGAAAACGCCTTTGCCACTGCCGGCGTCGACCGCTTGCTGGTGCTCGAAGGCGACGAATTCAGTGGTTATGCACCGGAGCAGCGTGTCCAGGGCCTGCGGGCTGTGGATAACCAGTTCAGCCCGCGTCACTGGCTGCTGCCGGACAGCCGCAGCGGTGGCGGCGAACTCGGTCGGCGCTTTGCCGCTGCCCTGGGCGAACGCCCGGCCACGCGGGTCTGGCAGGTCAAGGATCAGGAATGCATCGGCCGCGCTGGCGCCGGGTTGCAAGACCTTGCGCGTCCGGTCGCACGCTTGATTCTGGCCGCCGCCGAATGCGCCGAGCCGGTCAGCGAAACCCGTCATGAAGCCTTGCCGGTGGAGTTATCCACAACCGTGGCGCGCAGCTTGTCGCGGATCGAGGATCTGGGCGCTGTGGCCGTGGACCCGGCAGCCATTCCGATGGCCGAAGCAGAGTTCATCTTCTCCGGCGGCAACGGCGTCAAGGACTGGGGACTTTTCCACAGGACTGCCGAAGCGCTCGGCGCCACCGAAGGCGCATCCCGTGTGGCGGTGGACGATGGCTTCATGGCCCGTGACCGTCAGGTCGGCGCGTCCGGCACGTGGGTCACTGCGAGGGTCTACGTGGCGGTGGGGATTTCCGGGGCGATCCAGCACCTGCAAGGCATCGGTGCCTGCGACAAGGTGGTGGCGATCAACCTTGACCCAGGTTGCGACATGATCAAACGGGCCGACCTGTCGGTGATCGGCGAGAGTGCCGAGATTCTTCAAGCCTTGATCGATGCGATAGCGGCTTATCGCGACGACGCCAAGCGCGATGCGGCTTAAGGGAAGGAAAGGGTTATGAGCACGAAAATCATCAGCCTGGTGTCCATCGGCGCCCACCCGACCTCCGGCCGGCCACGTCGCGCGGAGCAGGATGCGCGGGCGGTGGAACTGGGTCTGCAACTGGCTGGGGATAACCTGCAAGTGCTGCATGCCGGCGACGTCGCGGAGCCTGCGCTGCGCGCCTATCTGGGCATGGGCCTGGAACAGCTGCACGTGCTGGAGCAACCATCCGGCGCGGATGCCTTGCCGGCGTTGACCGCCTATTTGCGCGATGCCGGAGCACAAGTCGTGCTGACTGGCAGCCAGGCAGAAACCGGCGAAGGCTCGGGCATGCTGCCGTTCCTGCTGGCGGAAAACCTCGGCTGGCCGCTGGTGGTCGGGCTGGCTCAGGTGGAGTCCATCGATGGCAGTTCGGCGTTTGTCCTTCAAGCGTTGCCCCGTGGTCAACGCCGTCGTTTGAAGGTGCGGCTGCCGTTCCTGGCGACTGTGGATAACGCGGCGCCGAAGCCTCGTCAGAGCGCGTACGGCCCGGCCCGGCGTGGTGTGTTGCAGGCGGATGAAGTCGAAGTGATCGATGATGAGTTGCTGGCCGTATCGACGCTGCAACCTGCCAAGCCTCGGCCTAAACGCTTGAAAGTGATCAAAGCCAAAAGCGGCGCGGACCGGATGAAAGCGGCGACGGCCAAAGCCAGTGGCGGCGGCGGGCAGGTACTCAAAGGCGTCACGGCGCAAGCGGGTGCCGAAGCGATTCTCAAATTGCTGATCGAAGAAGGCGTGGTCCGCTAACCAACACTCAGCACAGATCAAAATGTGGGAGCGGGCTTGCTCGCGAAAGCGGTGTGTCAGTCGACATTAATATTGCCTGACACACCGCCTTCGCGAGCAAGCCCGCTCCCACAAGGGGAAAAACAGTGACCGTCAAATTTCGTTCGGCCTTGCGCAGCGACGCGCGGGAAATTGCCCGTTTGTTCCAGATTTCCTCAGAGGGCGCTTCGGATTACATCTGGAGCCAACTCGCCGAACCCGGCCAGGATCTGTTGGACGTCGGCGCCCTGCGTTACGCCCGTGACGACGTGGATTTCTCCTACCAGAACTGCCTCATCGCCGAGGCTGACGGCCACGTCATCGGCATGATGCACAGCTATGTGATGCGCCACGATCCACTGGCCGAGCCCACCACCGACCCGGTGCTGGCGCCGTATGCCGACATGGAAATCCCCGACACGCTCTACATCTCCAGCCTCGCGCTGCATGAAGGCTGGCGCAACCAGGGCCTTGGCAAGCAGTTCCTCGCCCACGCTCACGAACGCGCCAGCCAGTTGGGGCTCAAGGGCTTGAGCCTGATCGACTACGCCGTCAACACCGGCGCCCGTCGGTTCTATGAGCGGCATGGTTTCCGCATCGTCGATACCTGCCAGATCACGCCACACCCGATGATTCGGGTGACCGGCGACGCTTACCTCATGCAGTGGCCCTAGTGAGCTACATTTCTTAATGAGCGGCCCGAGGCGGCAGCAGCGCTGATTCATAAAACTCGTTTTCAGGAATGGGTTGCCGATGAACACGGTCAGTCGGCGTGAGACATGTCTGATCTGTGGCGTGATGCTGGTTGTGATGGCTGCGGCCGCTGAAACCCGCCAGGGCGATCCGGATTTCTATCAATGGATCGACTCTGCGCAGGGGCGGAACGCTTCTCTGGCGCAAATGAAGCGACATTGCGATCAGGTGTTGGCGCCTGATAAAAACCTCAATTGTTCAGTCACCGTTCTCGCCAGAATGTTCGAGACCAAGGCCGCCAATCAGCTGCCCGATTACTACCTGGCAATCAAGCGGCGCCACGCTCAAGCCATCGCCAATGACCCTGAACTCCAACAGCTGTTCTCCATGTTCGGCGGTGAATCGATCGCGACCTTGCGGCAGGTCGCCGATTTCTCGCTGACAAGATCACCGCGACGCGAAGTGCTGCCGATTCATCCTTCCCCAGGCGATGGCCACGAGACGAATGAGGTGCTGCCGTACCTCGATGTCAAAGCCGCCAACGGTGTTTCGGCGCGGTTCATTCTTGATACGGGCGCCCCGCAAACCCGGGTCAACAGTGAAACCGCGAAGCAGATGGGCATCAAGCTGCTGACCGACTCTGATTACGGCTACAGCACCTTCTACGGCGAGCGGGACCTGGCGGCCAAACTCGGAATCCTTGAATCCCTGAAGATCGGTGCAAGCGAGTTCAGGAACGTCCTGGTGTTTGTCAGTGACCGGGATAACTTATTGGGGCTCGATCTGATCGGTAAGCTGGGACGATTGAACATTACGAAAAAGACGCTGGAGATCAATGCTGCGGCGCCCACACGATGTGATTCGCCAGTCACCTTCGTGCGTATCGACATCAATCAACGATTGACCCTTGCTGCGCGGCTGGATCGGCGTGCGACCGTGGCGATTATCGACACCGGCAATGTGGATTACCTGACATCCGCCTCGCCCGGCACTTCACCTGTTCACGTCATCGATAAGCCGCACCACCAGATCTTCAAGGGCGAGTTGAGCTTGTCCGGGCGTACCCGTCTGATCGTGTACAAGTATTACCCGGACTTTACGATCCCGCCGTCGATGCTGCTTGGGCAGTACGTGCCGTCGATTTTGCTCGGATGGCGTGCTTTCAATGATTACGAGTTGAATCTGGATATTGCTTCGGGCTTGTCGTGTTTCAACAGGGTTTGATCATGGTTACCCACAATCCCTGTTAGCGCTTCTGTGGATAACATGTTCGCCCATCGCTGCACGCCATACAAATCAAGCCCTGCAAGCCTTCGTACAAAAAACAACCAGCCTAAGTTGCGGTTTTTTCGGGCTTTTTCCAGAGGATAAGTCTGTTCGTTCGCCAATACTTGCCCCCAATCTCTGTTGGCGCTTCTGTGGATAAGATGTTCGCTGTCCGCTACAGGCCATATAAACCGGGCCTGTTAGCTGTATGATTAAAAAATGATCAATTTGCCGGTTTGGAGGGGCGAACTTCGCGTAAACCCTGATTTATCGCGGCTTTCGGCGGTTTTCCACAGATGCAGCGAAGTTGCCCCCAAAGTCTGTTGGCGCTTCTGTGGATAAGGTGTTCGCCATCCGCTACAGGCCACGTTCTGCGTGGCTTTCAGGTGTCAGGTCAAAAAACAACCAATCGCTG
This sequence comes from Pseudomonas sp. GM60, assembly GCF_000282415.1. NCBI lineage: Bacteria > Pseudomonadati > Pseudomonadota > Gammaproteobacteria > Pseudomonadales > Pseudomonadaceae > Pseudomonas > Pseudomonas sp. GM60. Next base: position 4,047 of record NZ_AKJI01000109.1, on the reverse strand, counting down.
CTCAAAACCCTGCTTCTGGATAAGTCACGGATTTTCTTCGGTTTCTGTGGAGAAAGTTATGGGGCGTCGCACACTTGTCCCCATTAGCTGTGGGTGGAGGTGTGGATAACTTGTTTGCGGAAGGCTGAAAGCCACGTATGGCATAGCGCTGAACGGAATAGATCATATTTCGTACAGTTCTATGGAGAGACCCCTGTAGGAGCGAGCTTGCTCGCGATGGGCGTGAACGATAACGCGTAGAACCAGAAGGCCAACGGCGCATTCGGGTTTTTCGCGAGCGAGCTCGCTCCTACAGGGAGGCGTGTTTAGCCTTGAACCGGAACCCCTTTGAGGTAAGGCGCAGGCTCAGCGCCGAGGTTGTTCAGCAGACGCTCGCTGTACCAATCCACAAAGTTCACCACACCAAACTCATAGGTCTTGGAGTAAGGCCCAGGCTGGTACGCCGATGAGTTGATCCCGCGCTGGTTTTCTTCAGCCAGGCGACGGTCCTGGTCGTTGGTGGCATCCCAGACCTGGCGCATGCGCTCCACGTCGTAGTCGACGCCTTCGACGGCATCCTTGTGCACGATCCACTTGGTGGTGACCATGGTTTCCTGCGCGCTGATCGGCCACACCGTGAAGACGATGATGTGGTCGCCCATGCAGTGGTTCCACGAGTGCGGCAGGTGCAGGATGCGCATCGAGCCCAGGTCCGGGTTCTTGATGCGGCCCATGAGTTTGGCGCAACCCTGTTTGCCGTCCATGGTCATCGACACGGTGCCCTTGAGCAGCGGCATGCGCACGATGCGGTTACGCAGGCCGAAGCTGGCGTGGGCGTAAGGAATCTTCTCGGCTTCCCAGGCAGCGGCGGAAGCGGCAACGTGGTCCTTGAACGCCTGGTCGGCGCGCGGGTCGGTAACGTCGTCCCATTCCAACAGGGTTTTCAGCAATTCCGGGTGCGACGCGTTGCAGTGGTAGCACTCGCGGTTGTTTTCCAGCACCAGTTTCCAGTTGGCCTTTTCCATCAAGGTGGTTTGCACCGCCACCTTGGTGTTTTCCATGTCGTACGGTTCCATGTAATGGTTCAGCGTCGACAGGAAGTCATCAATGGCCGGCGGATTCTCCGACAGGCTGATGAAGATATAGCCGCCGGCGGTCTTCACGTTCACCGGTTTGAGGCCGTACTGCTTCATGTCGAAATCGGCGCCCATCTCGGTGCCGGCGAACAGCAGGCGGCCGTCCAGCTCGTAGGTCCACTGGTGGTAGTGGCAGACCAGCTTGGCGACTTTGCCTTTATCACTGGTGCACAGCCGCGAACCGCGGTGACGGCAGACGTTGTGGAAAGCGTGAACCACGCCTTCGGCGCCGCGAATCACGATGATCGGGTTCTTGCCGACTTGCAGGGTCAGGTAGTTGCCCTTGGTCGGGATTTCGCAGGTCATGCCGGCGATCAACCACTCTTTCTGGAAGATCTCCTGCATGTCGATATCAAACAGCCGCTCGTCAGAGTAAAACGGCTGCGGCAGCGAGAAGGTGCGCTCGCGCTCTTGCAGCATCTGCGCGGTGGCCTTGCGTGCGGGTTCCAGCGGATCGCCCAGGCTGATTTTTGCGGTGACGTCCATCGTGTATATCCTCAAGGCCATCTGCGTGGCCGCGAAAGTGGCTGATCAGGGTTGCTACGCAAGGTGTAAAGGTTATGTCTTGGTATGGGGCGAGTGTGGGGCCGGCGTTGCCCGGAACCTTATCCATGGGCGACATGGCCCAATCTGTTCCCGACGCGTAACCCCCGGCAGTTGGGGGCTGGTCGCGATAAGTATGTGAATGTCGCAGATAGGTAAATGGGTGGTCTGCGCTATACGCAGAATCGTCAACATAAGGCCGACCATCGGCGGTGGAGAACAGCATGTCCAACAGCTTCCTGAATCCGGTAACCACCCAGACCTGGGCCAATGGCCGACACATCGTCCGTTGCGTCAAAGTCATCCAGGAAACCTGGGATGTGCGCACCTTCTGCTTTATGGCCGACCAGCCGATCATGTTCTTCTTCAAGCCGGGGCAATTCGTCACCCTGGAGCTGGAAATCGATGGCCAGCAGATCATGCGTTCGTACACCATTTCCAGTTCGCCCTCGGTGCCGTACAGCTTTTCGGTAACGATCAAGCGCGTGCCGGGCGGCAAGGTTTCGAACTGGCTGCACGACACCCTGCATGAAGGCTATGAGCTGGCGGTGCACGGCCCGGTCGGGCTGTTTAACGCGATCGACTTCCCAAACCCGAAAGTGCTGTACCTCAGTGGCGGCGTGGGCATCACGCCGTGCATGTCCATGGCCCGCTGGTTCTTCGATACCAACGGCAATGTCGACATGGCGTTTATCCACAGCGCCCGCTCGCCGAAAGACATCATTTATCACCGCGAGCTGGAACACATGGCGGCGCGGATCGAAAATTTCAGCCTGCACCTGATCTGTGAAAAACATGGTTTCGGTGAGCCATGGGCCGGTTATCGCGGTTATCTGAACCACAAGATGCTGGAACTGATGGTCCCGGACTTCCTTGAGCGCGAAGTGTTCTGCTGCGGCCCGACGCCTTACATGAACGCGGTCAAGCGCCTGCTGGAAAACGCCGGCTTCAATATGAAGCACTACCACGAGGAATCGTTCGGCGCCACGCCGCCAGAGGCGATCGCCGATGCCGTGGAGAATGCCGAGCAGGCCGCTGAGGCACCGGAAATCGATGCGGCTGATTTGCATGAAGTGGAATTCACCGCCTCGGGCAAGAGCATCCGCGTGGCACCGGGCGAGACCGTGCATGCGGCGGCCGCCAAGGTCGGCCTGATGATTCCGAAAGCATGCGGCATGGGCATTTGCGGCACCTGCAAGGTGCTCAAGCTTGGCGGCGAAGTGGAGATGGACCACAACGGCGGGATCACCGAAGAAGACGAAGCCGAAGGGTTCATCCTGTCGTGCTGCAGCGTGCCGAAGGGCGACGTTCGCATCGAGTACTAAATCGCATCGCAATACCTAATGTGGGAGCGGGCTTGCTCGCGAAGGCGGTGTGTCAATCGACATTAATGTCGACTGGCTCACCGCCTTCGCGAGCAAGCCCGCTCCCACATTGGTTTGTATTTCAGTCGACAAACAGGTCAGACAGCAGCTTATCGTCGCCGTCCGGCTCGAAACGGTAATGATTGAATTCGCTCACTCCGTTTTCTCGCAAAAGCTCCTCATCAATCAACAACCGACCGGTGATGCTGCGACCGCTGCTGTCCAGGATGACGTGTGCGGCATCCGCCATGATTTCCGGTGTACGCGCATGTTTGAACGACTCGCGTGAGCCCAATTGAAATTCGATGGCGGCGGTGGCGATCATCGTCTGCGGCCACAGCGAGTTGACACTGATCCCGTAATTCTTGAATTCCTCGCTCATGCCCAACGTGAGCATGCTCATGCCGTATTTGGTCACGGTGTACGGGCTGTATTGGGCGAACCACTTGGTTGCCAGGTTCAGTGGCGGTGACAGGTTGAGGATATGACCGCTGCTTTTCTTCAGGTAAGGCAGGGCTGCCTGGCTGCACAGTAATACGGCGCGGGTGTTGATCTGGTGCATCAGGTCGAAGCGCTTGAGTTCGATGTGCTGAACCCCGGTCAGCTTGATCGCGCCGGCGTTGTTGACCAGCGCATCGATGCCGCCGAAATGCTCGTTGGCCTGGGCCAGTGCCTCACGCACCGCGACTTCATCTCGAACGTCTACCTGCAGCGCCAGCGCCTTGCCGCCGGCGGCTTCGACTTCCTTTGCGACGCTGAAAATCGTGCCCGGTAATTTGGCGTGCGGCTCGGCACTTTTGGCTGCAATCACGATGTTGGCCCCATCGCGCGCGGCCCGCAGCGCGATCTCACGACCAATCCCGCGGCTGGCGCCGGTGATGAACAGGGTTTTGCCTTGAAGGGACATGCGTGCGCTCCTGATTATTGTTATCTGAGCGCTTCAATGTAGACCAACATGCGTGGTGCATCTTGCTGGCGATGGCGGTGTGTCGGGTGTACCGCGTTGCGGCGATCGCCAGCAAGCC